>CAZPVB010000051.1:0-21026 GCA_964589855.1 uncultured Bacteroidales bacterium | reverse complement strand
TCAACGGATTCAGTCATGTGTACAATGTTGCAGATGAAAAATTCACCATGATCCTCTCACGCGATAACCCACAATTTATGAATTTGCCCGGTATTGCTGTTTTGATAGGTGGATTGTGGGTTGCCAATCTGTATTACTGGGGGTTTAACCAGTATATAATTCAAAGGGCACTTGCTGCCAAGAGTTTACGCGAAGCACAAAGGGGGTTGGCTTTCGCTGCATTCCTTAAATTATTGCTTCCGCTCTTTGTTGTTATTCCGGGTATAGTTGCCTATGTTATGTTCACCCAACCCGAAGGAACTGCCATGATTGAGGGTATAAAAGATGATTTCATGCGACCAGACGGATCCATCAACTATGATGTTTCGTATCCCTGGCTGATCAAAACCTTTATACCTGTGGGACTGAGGGGGCTTGTGGTTGCCGCTCTCTCCGCTGCCATCGTATCCTCGCTGGCGTCTATGCTCAATTCAACATCTACAATTTTCACCATGGATATATACAAGCCATACATATCTAAAAGAACTGATGGGTCTGACCTTGTCCCTGTTGGTAGAATTGCGGTGATTGTTGCCCTGACCATAGCCGTAGTTCTGGCCCCTGCACTCGATAGTATGCCACAAATGTTTCAGTACATACAGGAATATACCGGTTTTGTAAGTCCGGGTATACTTGCCGTTTTTCTCATGGGATTGTTCTACAAGAAAACCACGACCAAAGCAGCCATTATTGGTGTGTTGATATCTATACCCGTTGCCGTAGCATTGAAGTTTCTTCCAACTGAGTTGCCGTTTTTAGATCAAATGTTTTACACCTGCCTCATTACCATTGCCACCATTGTGATGGTAAGTCTTTCTACTGCCAAAAGCGATGAAGACCCAAAATCCATTCCTTTAACAAAAGAAACTTTTGAAACAGGTAAATATTTTAATATTTCGGCTTATATCATTATGACCATATTGGTTGTATTGTATACAGTGTTCTGGTAGAATACACATAGTGAATGTATTATATGTTTTTTGATGAGCCCGGGCAAAAACTTCATTGCAATGGGCTCATCTTTTTTATTTTCATTAATTTTACAGCAAAATATACATTTGTTTTTCTTTTCATAAAACGACAATACTTTTCATGGATTTTCAATTTCCAACCAAACCTTCCGCTTTTCAGATCATGTTGAAACCGGTAGGACCATTATGCAATCTCGATTGCACCTATTGTTATTACCTCGAAAAAACACAACTCTACCCCGAAAAAACAAAGTTTAAACTGGAGGAAGATCTGTTGGAGAAATTTGTCAGGGAATATATAGAATCCCAGGATGTTCCGGTGGTATCTTTCGTTTGGCAGGGAGGTGAACCCACTATTCTTGGTGTCGATTATTACCGCAAAGCGGTGGAACTGCAAAATAAATATAAAGGCAGTAAACGCATAGAAAATAGTTTTCAAACCAACGGAACGCTCATCACAGAGGAATTTTGCCACTTTTTTAAAGAAAATAATTTCCTGATCGGTGTCTCCATTGATGGTCCTGAACAATTACATGATTACTACAGACTCGATAACCAGGGAAAACCAACCTGGGCAAAGGTGATGAAAGGTGTTGAATTACTTCAAAAGCATAATGTAGAATTTAATACATTATCTGTTGTGAACCATAAAACCTCGCAACACCCTCTGGAAGTCTACAGATTTCTGAAACAAATCGGGAGTACATTTATTCAGTTTATACCCATTGTGGAAAGACAGGCCAAAGAACCCGACCTGGAGAGTTTGAACCTGGTGCATCAAAAATATGAAGGAGAGGCAAAGGTGACCGAATGGTCGGTAAATCCCCGGCAATACGGAAAATTCCTCAATACTGTTTTTGATGAATGGGTCAGAAATGATGTGGGACGCTATTTCGTGCAGATGTTTGATGTTACACTCGCTAATTACGTGGGAGCAATGCCCGGATTGTGCATTTTTAGCGAAACATGTGGCACGGCTGCTGTAATGGAACACAATGGTGATGTTTTTTCCTGCGACCATTATGTTTATGATGATCACTTCCTCGGAAATTTGCACGAAACACCAATCAGCAGCATGATGGCATTACCCGATCAGGCGCTTTTCGGGCAAGACAAAAGATCGAAACTACCGCCCTACTGTTTTGCCTGCGATTACAGGTTTGCCTGCCATGGTGGTTGTCCGAAACATCGTTTTCTGAAAACCCCACAAAAAGACCCGGGGCTTAATTATCTGTGTGAAGGGTATAAATTGTTTTTTGCCCACACCAAACCTTATTTCGAATATATGGCAAGGGAGCTGAAATCCGAACGGGCACCTGCCAATGTAATGCATTGGATAAGAAGTAAGGAAAAAGTTGCCAGCACACCTCCTCGTGTGCAGGTAAGAAGAAATGATCCCTGCCCCTGCGGTAGTGGAAAAAAATTTAAACAATGTCATGGAAAATAATCATTTGCTTTTTCAACCTTTTCGCTTGAATGACCAGATAACCCTTCATAACAGAGTGGTGATGGCCCCCCTTACCCGCCGCAGAGCAGAAAACAGTGCCTTGGCTGCTGATAATACCATTGCATTGTATTACAAACAAAGGGCTTCCGCCGGTTTGATCATTTCTGAAGGTAGTCAGATATCACCACAGGCATATGGTTATACCAATACACCCGGATGTTTTACAAATTCACAGATTGAAGCCTGGAAAAAGGTTACCCATGAGGTACACAAAGCAAAAGGGAAAATTTTTTTACAACTCTGGCATGTGGGCCCCTTTTCTCATAAAGACCTTCAACCCGATAACCTTCCTCCTTTGTCTGCATCGCCGGTTGTGCCCAATGGGCAGGTACTCACACCGGAGGGTAGAAAAAATTACGGATCTTCAAGATCCATGTCGGAAGAAGATATTCAAAGAACGGTAACAGACTTTGCCACTGCTGCTCAAAACGCACTTATTTCAGGTTTTGATGGAGTGGAAATACACGGTGCTCATGCCTATGTGATCGATCAGTTTATCATGGATGGTACCAATCAAAGAAACGATCAGTTTGGAGGTTCTGTTGAAAACCGATCACGCTTTCTTTTTATGATCATTGAAGAAATTCTGAAAACTGTACCCGCTTACAGGGTAGGACTTAGACTATCTCCAAAAGCAGTGAAAGAAGATATGGAAGACTCGCAACCCCTGAAAACCTATGGGTATATAATTGATAAACTTAATGATTACAACCTGGCATATTTGCATTTGAGCGAAATGATGTCTACCGAAGAAAGATTGCAGCAAAATAATAACAGCATTGTGCCGTATTACCGCAAAATTTACAAGGGAAATCTTATTTCTTGCGGCGGACATACTTACCAAAGTGCTATTGACTTGCTGAATAAGAATATGGCGGATATGATTGCTTTCGGTAAACCCTTTATTTCGAATCCAGACCTGGTTGATCGCATGAGAAATGATTTTCCTCTTCAACCCTATGACAAAGACACGTTTTATAATGGTGGGAAAAAAGGGTATGTAGATTATCCTTTTTATGAGCATACAGATAAAAACAGGTAATTATTACCAGTGGTTTTGCGCATCAAAAACGAAGGAATCTCCCATCCATTCCTCATCTGCATAGCTATACCTTTACACAGGCAGCAATAAAATAAATCTTTAAATTTTCTGTTATGTGTAAAATGGTGAAATACTTTCTCTTTTTATTTTTTTTCGTAAGTACATTTTTTGTGATGAATAGCTTTGCTTCTTCATCTGCTCACCCTCATATTTTTCAGGATATTGGTGTGTCTGCTATAGCTGCAGAACCTATTCATTCAGAAAAAGAAACAAAACACACTGAAATGACCCTGAACCTTGAGATCACCAACTACGGTTCATTGGATCTGCCCTCCCAAACGGTCATTCCTGTTGGCGTTGATTTCGACGATATTGCTACCGTTTTTGAATTTTTCACCCTCACTTCAGATTTACCGGCAGGCAGCAAAATCACTTTCTCTCTTCAAACCCCCTTCGACTTTTCTACCCAGTCAACATACCAAATGGCAGCTTATACATTATTGCCCGGCGATAATGCCTTTCAGCATAAAAACGGGTTTAATGATACCCTCCACGTAAAATTGAATATTGATAAGTCTGTTGAAGACTTTGCAGGAGATGCCGAAAACAGCAAACAGGAGAGTTTTATAACTGACCAGGAAGGCGGATCAGAAAATCCTTTCGTGTTGTCTTTATTTCCTAATCCTGCTACAAATTATATTTCATTGGCCATCAATCAGGACAGGAACATTGGGAAAAATACACTCACCTATGAAATAACTGATTTAATTGGCGAAAAAGTTGCCAAAGGATCTATTGATGCCCATCAAAGTTTGCATCGTATCTACCTTGAGGATTTGCCGGGAGGTATTTATTTACTAAGGGTTTTTGACGGCATAGAAAAACAAACCCTCAAATTCCAGTCTTTTCAACCCTGATAATTGATCCGTATTTCCTCCCTGGTTTTGAATAGGCATAAAGTTTTTTTCTTCTATCTTTGTTTTAAAAAAACAAATGATATGTACAAGAAAAAACTTAGTCCCTTTCTCATTTTACTGGTTTTTATCTTTTCCTGCCAAAGAACGCCTTCCTCTGTAAACCTTGCCCAGATTGAACACCCCGATGCTCAAAAATTGATTGCATTGGGTTTGGGTACCATGGGTATTATCCATAGCAATCAGATCTATGTCCATTTTTTGAATGAAAACAGTGAGTGGGTGATCGATAAAAACTCTCAGTTTCTGCTTCCTGAAAAGAACCAGGGGGTGATTTCTATGGGTATGGGAGTAATTGGTGTGGTGGAGGCCAATACCATGTTTTTTTACTACCTCGATTCAGAAAATAAATGGGTAAAAGACGAGGAAGTCACCTTCTCTTTACCCACTGATTATTCATCTATATCTGCTATGCGCATGAACTGGGAATTGGGAATGCTTGCCATTGAGGAAACGGAAAACGTAATTGATTTTTTTTATCTCGATGAATTTGGCAAGTGGAAAAGAGATGAAACGGCCAGATTCGTTTTACCCATCAATGTAGAGAATTATGTTGTGTTGGGTGAAATGGAAATCGCCATCATACAGGATCAAAGACTTGGAGTTTATTATCTAAGTGAAGAAGCAGCATGGGAATTTGATGAGAATATGGTCTTGAAATTGCCTGACGATGTGCAGGCAGTGCTTTCGTTTGAACCTGGCATTATTGGTGTTTTGAATCAGGACAGGGTGGTGAGATTTTATGAAAAGGATTCTCAGAAACAAGTTTGGATACTTGATGAGAGTATGGATTTTAATATGGATGAGTTTTATCAATCTGTGGCAAAAAATTTGATACAATAAAAAGCGATTCTTTCACCTGAAAATTTAGAACGATTATAAATAAAAGATTGATGGTAAAGTAAGGTTTTGGATTTCAAACCTATAGTGATAAGTCTTTTATGCAACTTTTTATATATTTTATTGTTAACTAATAAAATACAGCAACTTAAGATTAAATTCTTTAATTTTGCACACTATTTCGCAACAAAAATTATTTTTCCTGAATTTTGCGTCTGATATTGTTATTTATTTCACGAATAGTTTAAAAAAATAGATAAAAGGAAGATTGGTTCATTCCTTTGTGTCTTTAATTAAAAAACCTTATTTATATTCATTGCAAAACAATCTTTGCAATCCTTTGCTATGTGGGAACATCTTGTTAGATTTATTTTACGATATCGCCTTTTTGTATTACTGGTCGTTTTATCTATTACTGTTTTTATGGGTTATAAAGGAACCCAGGTACATTTGTCTTATGAGATGGCCCAAATGTTGCCTGAATCGGATCCGGTTTACGAGCAATATGAAGACTTTAAAGAAACTTTCGGCGAGGACGGCAACGTTGTTTTTTTAGGGGTAAATGATCCCCGTTTTTTCGAAATTGAGAATTTCAGAGTCTGGTATGAAGTGATGCAAGATCTCAAAACCATAGAAGGGGTTACAGGCATTCTCAGTATTACCAATATTCCTCAAATTGTGCGCGACGACGAGAACAAAAAGTTTGTGCTACAACAGGTTATGAAGCACAAACCTGAATCGCAGCAAGAGCTTGATAGTTTGATCAATATTGTTTATTCACTCAGATTTTACGATAAATTGTTGTTTAACAAGGAAACAGGATCAGTCCTGGCAGCAGTTTCTGTAGATCGCTCGCTCCTGAATACCAAAGATCGTGTGTATCTCATTAATAACTTGCATGAAAGAGCCGATGTTTTTGAGCAAGAAACCGGGATTGATCTGCATTATAGTGGATTACCCTTTATTCGCACAACTATCGCCGAAAAAATTGAATCCGAGTTACAGCTTTTTATCTTTCTTGCCCTTATCATCGCTGCCATGTTGCTCTATTTATTTTTCAGAGGGATCAGAGCAGTTATCTTTCCGGTTTTTATTGTTATCATTAGTGTTATATGGGCTTTTGGTCTGATTGTTATTCTGGGCTATGAGATCACTGTTCTTACAGGTATTCTGCCACCACTGCTCATCATCATAGGGGTTGAGAACTCTATTTTTCTGCTCAATAAGTATCATCATGAATTCAGGATCCATCAAAACAAAACCAAAGCGCTCACCAGGATGGTACAAAGGGTAGGAAAAGCTACCATGCTTACCAATGCAACGACTGCGGTGGGTTTTGCCACTTTCATTATTACAGGAAACACCATTTTGGTTGAATTTGGAATTGTTGCTGCATTAAATATTCTCTTTATTTTTATACTTACCCTGCTGCTGATTCCTATCTTTTTTAGCTATACCAATCCACCCGCTCTGAAAGACACCAATCACCTTGATAACCAGTTTTTAAGAAATATAATTAAACGGGTTATCAATACGGTTGTGTTCAAAAGATCCAGGGTTTATGCAGTATTCTCTGTTTTGTTTGTAGTGGGAATATTAGGAATCATGCAACTGAAATCCTCTGGAAATGTGGTTGATGATGTACCCCAAAGAGATCAGTTGTACAAAGATCTTTTATTTTTTGAAAAAAATATTAATGGTATTTTGCCCTTAGATATTGTCGTAGAAACTGGCAAAAGAAACGGAGCTACCAATCCCGCCACTCTCATGCAGATTGAAGAGTTGCAGGATTATCTTAAAACCCGACCTGAACTTTCCAAACCACTTTCTATTGCAGAACTGATTAAATTTGCCAAACAGGCATTTTATCGCGGCAACCCCGATATGTATGCACTGCCCAACCCACATGAAAGAAATTTTATTTTTTCCTACCTCGGAAGAGATAGTTCTGTGAATCAAAATATTATGAGTACCGTGCTCGATTCCCTGAACAAAAGTGCACGCATCAGTGTGCAGATGGAAAACCTCAGTACCCGAGAAATTCAGGCACTCAAAGAGGATATTGAACCGGTTATCGATTCTATTTTCGATGCTCAGCAAACAAAGGTATACATGACGGGGGCAAGTCTGGTTTATTTGGAAGGATCGGGATATTTGATTAAAAACCTGCTTACCAGTCTGGTTTTTGCCATTATTATCATTTCTTTTCTGATGGCACTTCTTTTTAATCATCCCCGGATGGTTATCATCTCATTACTGCCCAATTTATTTCCACAGATACTTACCGCTGCACTGATGGGGTATCTCGGTGTTCATATCAAACCTTCCACAATTCTTGTTTTCAGCATTGCATTAGGTATTTCGGTAGATAATTCCATCCATTTTTTAGCCAAGTTTCGCCAGGAACTGGAACTGCACAATAATAATATAAAGCATGCTGTGCTCTCTTCTTTAAGAGAAAGTGGTATGAGCATGCTATACACTTTTGTTGTTTTGTTTTTTGGATTTATCATTTTTACCGCTTCATCATTTGGCGGTACACAGGCATTGGGATACCTGATCGCATTTACCTTGCTGGTGGCATTAATGTCTAACCTGTTTCTGATGCCCTCAATCTTATTGTCATTGCATAAACGATTGAATATAAAAAATGATAATTATCCTAATGAGAACCGGACTAGTAGCAGTAATGGTCTTGGTAAAATGGATGAAAGATCTGAATCGATTAATGACCAATACAAGATGGATAAAATGATTGAGAGGATTAACCTGTAATTAACTTTGCAAGTGTGTCGATTTCATTTAACTTTACGCCTTAGTTAGATTTTTTTTAGAGAAGATCAAGGCTTCATCTGAAGTTATTTGCCTGTTTTTGAAAATGCATTGATGGTTGATAAAGTAATGTCAATTTCCTGCATTCATTTTAAAACAGGATAGTTGTAATGCAAATAAAATTGATTATTTATGAAAGGAATCATTTTAGCAGGAGGTTCAGGAACTCGCCTTTATCCCATAACCCTTGCAATGAGTAAACAACTTATGCCGGTTTTCGACAAACCTATGATCTATTATCCGCTTTCAGTGCTTATGATGACAGGGATAAAGGATGTATTGATAATTTCAACCCCCCATGACCTGCCCCATTTTAAACACTTGCTGGGGGATGGCAGCCGGTTGGGCATGAATTTTCAGTATGCAGAACAAAAAGTACCCAATGGTCTGGCACAAGCCTTCGTTATTGGTCGTGAATTTATCGGAAATGAGAAAGTTGCATTGATCCTGGGTGATAATATCTTTTACAGCAACGGTTTGCAGACCCTTCTACAGGCAAATAAAGATCCTGAAGGTGGTGTTGTTTTCGCCTATCATGTTTCCGATCCGCACCGCTATGGCGTGGTTGAGTTTGACAACGACCTGAAAGCCATCAGTATTGAAGAAAAACCTCAGAATCCCCAGTCAAACTATGCTGTTCCGGGGTTATACTTTTACGATCAGTCAGTGGTAGATGTTGCCGCCAATATAAAACCCAGCAAAAGAGGTGAATACGAGATTACAGATGTAAACAAACACTATTTGGAGCAAAACAAACTGAAAGTAGGAATTCTAAACAGAGGTACCGCCTGGCTTGATACAGGTACCTTTGATTCTTTAATACAGGCAAGCCAGTTTGTACAGGTAATTGAAAAAAGACAGGGACTAAAAATCGGTTGTGTGGAAGAAATTGCCTACCGCATGCGTTTTATCAATAAAAATCAGTTGCACGAAATTGCTCAGCCACTTATCAATAGTGGTTACGGAAAATATTTGCTCGAAGTGATCGATGAGTAATTGTTTTAACTTCTTTTAAAACCATGAACAGGGCCATGACAATACTATTGACACACAAGCGGATGATTATATTTTTGTAACACGGCAAAAAGAACAAAACCTGTTTTTGGCGAGTTCCCCCGTTAGAAAAGAATGGGGCAGGTATCTGACGGAATGATTCAAATTATAAACAGATGATATTTGTCTTTTGCTAAAGAAAAAAGGGTAGTTTGATTCCAGTCATCAGATGACTAAAGGATATAAAATTGTGAAGTGAAATTATATGAAGAAGAGGAAAATTCTTATCACCGGTGGTGCCGGATTTATTGGTAGCAGTCTGGCAGAGGAGCTGCTTAAAGATCCTGACAACTACGTGGTTTTGGCTGATGATCTTTCAACCGGAAGTAAAAGCAAGCTGCCTGGCACGAACCATGACCGTTACAGATTTGTGAAATGTGATGTGAATAACTACAGAGATATCGCCGAAGTGATGCTGGCGAATCATTTCGATTATGTGTTTCATTATGCTGCTTTTGTAGGGGTAAAGCAAACCCAGAATAACCCCATCAAAGTATTGAATGATTTAAAAGGTATTGAGCACATATTGGGTTTATGTAAAAATTCGAGTGTGAAAAGGATCTTTTTTGCCTCCTCTTCAGAAGTGTATGGCGAACCCGTTAACCTCCCACAGAATGAAGAAACTACACCTCTAAATTCCCGAATACCCTATGCGGTGGTAAAAAATGTTGGTGAGGCATACCTGAAATCATACAAAAAAGAATTTGATCTTGATTTTACCATCTTCAGATTCTTCAATACCTATGGACCCAAACAAAGTACAGATTTTGTGATGTCTAAATTCATAGCGCTTGCCATGAAGAATAAACCCATACCTATTTATGGCGATGGATTGCAAACCAGAACTTTCTGCTATATTGATGATAATGTAGAGGCTACTGCTAAAACGCTTTATGGAAACGAATATGTAAACGATGTTTTGAATATTGGGTCTGATTTTGAAGTACCGGTGATTGATCTTGCAAAAATGATCATCAGAAAAACTGGTTCCAAATCGGTGATTAAATATAAACCGCCTTTGCCGGAAGGAGATATGAAAAGAAGGTTTCCCGATATTTCCAAAATGAGAAAAATACTTCAGCGCGAACCTGTTCCTTTGGAGGAAGGTATTGATAAAATTCTCAACAACATTAACTTTATTATACCGGGCGAAGAAAAAGATTAAACAGTAACAAAAAAGATTACTGGCAATTCTGACAAGATGAACTAAAAAACAGAAAACAGAAAATATAATCTTGTTATATTAAAAAGAAAAAAATGTCGTCAAAAGTCAAAGAACTTACACAAAGGATCAATCAGTATCTTGATGATATTGAAACAGTTAAAGAACCCAGGGAACTTTACCTTCCTGTGGAATATTGCCTTGGCAACGGTGGCAAAAGAATCAGACCACTCATGGCGCTTATGGCGTGTGATATGTTCGATGGAAACATTGAAGAGGCACTACCCCCTGCAGTGGGAATGGAAATTTTCCATAATTTCACACTTATGCATGACGATATCATGGATGAAGCCCCGCTTAGAAGAGGAAAACCATCTGTGTATAAAAAATGGAATGCCAATACTGCTATTTTATCGGGCGATGTAATGTTTGGAATGGCAGTGAAGCATATATCCGAAACGCCATCTCAGTATCTGAAACCTGTTTTGGATCTTTTCAATCAAACAGTGCTGGAAGTATGCGAGGGTCAACAGTACGACATGAATTTTGAAACCCTCGACAAGGTTTCCGAAGAGCAGTATATCAATATGATCAGGTTGAAAACGGCGGTGCTGCCTGCAGCCTGTCTGAAAATGGGAGCCATTGTTGCAGGTGCAAGTGCCCGGGAGGCAGATATGATCTATGATTTTGGACAAAATGTAGGCATTGCTTTTCAGATTAAAGACGATTGGCTCGATATTTTTGGAGATGAAAAAACATTTGGCAAAAAAACAGGAGGAGATATCATTGCCAATAAAAAAACATGGCTTTACGTTAAGTCTTTTGAACTTGCAGACCAAAACCAACTGCGTGATCTCAGAAATGCTTTCACCAACAGAATTTTTAATCCTGAAGAGAAAATCAACATGGTGAAAAATGTGTATCTTCAGCTCGGATTGGATAAAAAAGCCATTTTGAAAATGGAAGCCTTCAATAACAAAGCATTTAAACTGCTCGAAACGATCAATGTATCTGCTAAAAACAAAGATTATCTGAAAAAACTTGCCGAAAACTTACTTACCAGAAAAATATAGTTTTACTTGTATTTTTTATCTTTGTGCGTTTTTTCCTGATTTACCTTTTCAGGAGTGGGTAAAAAATGTCCCCTTTTACTGACATTTTGCTTTCATGACAAGCATTCTAAATCCTTAAAAACATTGTATGCAAGAACAATATCCTACACAGATTTATTCTGAAATTGGTGAACTCGAAGCGGTGATCGTTCATACACCCGGAAACGAAGTTGAGAACATGACACCTGGCAATGCGGAAAGGGCTTTGTACAGCGACATCCTCAATCTATCAGTGGCATCAAAAGAATATGCTCAATTTAAAGGGGTACTGGATAAAGTTACCAAAACTCTGGAAGTGAAGGATCTTTTGCTCGATGTTCTCCAAAATGAGAAAGTTAAGGAAAACCTTATCAATAAGATATGTACGGATGAAACTACTCAGTGTATCAAAGAACATTTGTTTTCTCTTGATGAAAAATCACTTTCCATTCAACTTATAGAGGGAGTGAAAAAAGAAGAAAATACCCTTACCGGTTTTTTGAGTAAGGAAAGATTTACGCTGCGCCCGTTGCACAACTTTTTCTTCACCCGCGATGCCTCTATGTCTGTTTACGACAGTGTTTTTATTGGAAAAATGAATTCACCCGTCAGACTGCGTGAAAGTCTGATTATGGAATCCATTTTCGACTATCACCCGATGTTTAATACACGCACCATCAATATTTCCCGGCATGCAAGCAACCCCGGACATATCAGTCTCGAAGGGGGCGATGTGTTGGTTGCAAGGCATGACATTCTCCTGGTGGGAATTGGGCCCAGAACAACTCCTCAGGGGATTGATTTTATTCTGGAACAGTTAAAACACAAAAATGAATATCAACACATAATTGTGCAGGAATTACCGCATACTCCCGAATCTTTTATTCACCTCGATATGGTTTTTACCCTTTTAGACATGGATATGTGTATGATTTATGAACCTGTTGTCATGAAAATGAACAGATATCAAACCGTACATATTTATGCCGAGGGTGGTAAGGTGAAATTCATCAGGGAAGAAGAAAACCTGCCAGTGGCACTGAAAAAATTAGGAATGGATATGAAAACGGTGTTATGTGGTGGTGGTGATGATACCTGGACACAGGAAAGAGAACAATGGCATAGTGGTACCAACTTCTTTGCCATTGCACCCGGAAAATTATTGGGATATGCCAGAAACAACAGAACCATCGAAGAACTTAGTCGTACAGGGATGGAGGTGATTAAAGCATCTGATGTGATCAAAAACAGGGTAGACCTGAACGAATATCAAAAGTTTTTGGTGGCCTTTGATGGAAGTGAATTGTCCAGAGGTGGTGGAGGTGCACGCTGTATGACCATGCCTGTGAGAAGAAAACATGTAAACTGGTGATTTTTCTCTGCATCTTCAGATATAGGGATCAAACAGGAAAATATTCGTACTTCTTTATTGCCTGCCCGTAAACGAATAAGTTGGTTTACCTGCCAGCGAGGTGTTTCTTACCGGGCGATTGGCCATGTAAACCCCTGCAATGATGATCAGTATCCACAACAAATAAGATAACCTGAATATTTCGCCATCAACAATTCCCCATAGGATAGATACAATGGGCATCATGTAGGTTACACTGGAAGCAAAAAGTGCAGATGTGCGTTTGATGATCCAGAAATTGGCGATTACCGCCAGGGCAGTACCCAATACCGATAAAATAGTAATGTAACCCAAACTAGCCAGTGCAGAGGGGATATGAATTATTCTGTAAACGAAATCGGTTTGCACAGTCAGAAAGATGATTGCCGGAACACCAATGAAAACAAATGCGAGTGAGGCAATGGTGATGGGGTCATATCCGGTAAGGTAGTTTTTGATGAAATTCATCTGCATGGCATAACACATGGTTGCCAGTATGATAAGCATAGCAGGGGTGAAGTTTATATTCAGCATACCTCCTCCGGCGGCGTACAACAAACCCGCAGCTCCCGTAAAACCTGTCAAAACGCCGGTAATATTTATCCAGCGGGTGCGCCTTTGGAAAAACAAAATACCAAATACGAGGGTGAAAAGCGGAGTTAACGAATTTAGGGTGCCGGCCATATAACTATCCATTCGTGTTTGCGCAGTAGCGAACAAAAATGCGGGTATTGCATTGCCCAATAATCCGGCAATCATGAAAAGATGAAAATTTTTGATCCTGATCCTGCTCAGCCGCCTGAGAGCAAAGGGTAAAAGTGCCAAAAAGGAAATGGAGACGCGCAAGGCACCCACCTGTACACTGCTAAACCCTACCAGCCCCTTTTTTATAAGTATAAATGAACTACCCCATGTAAGCACCAATCCTATCAGTACAAACCAATCTGCCGGAGCCGGTTTATTTTCTTTCTGCATTTTTATGTACTAAATTTTCTTCGGTTTTATGTCGGTTTCCAACCCGAAAGATCCCGGTTACAATCATCAATGATGACTTTTTGTTTATTGAAACAACCTTAAAACATCATTGAAATTGGCGAAAAGGATCAGTGCCAGTAAAAATATCATACCCACAGTTTGGGCATATTCCATAAATTTATCGCCAGGTTTTTTTCCTACTATCATTTCATATATGAGAAACATTACATGTCCGCCGTCGAGTGCCGGAATAGGTAGTATGTTCATGATGGCAAGAATAATTGATAAAAATGCCGTGATGGTCCAGAAATGCACCCAATCCCAGGTAGGTGAAAAAATACTTCCAATGGTTATAAATCCCCCAAGACTTTCAGTTGCCTTCACTTCGGGGCGGAAAAGCAGTTTTAGTTCCTGAATATAATTGGTGGTGGTGGTCCAGGCCTTGGAAGCTCCTGCGGGTATGGCAGAAACGAGTGAATAATTACGCTTCTCAAAGTCAAATAGTTCGTCAAGGGGTTTAATGTAAACACCTATTACTGCCTGGTCCTCCGGAAGTGTTACTGTAAATGTTTTCCTCTCATTGTTGCGCATTACATGCAAATCAATTTCCTGTCCGGCATAATTGGAAATTTCCCGGCGAAATTCCTCAAAAGACCATGTTTCTGTATCATTGATACCAATAATATGGTCTCCCTCCTTTACTCCTGCTTGCTTTGCAACCGATCCATCCACAAAGCCGTTGGCAATAAAAGGAAACCGCAGGCTCATAAATCCATCCCCCCGGTTAGATATCAGATCAGCGAAAAAACCTTCAGGTACATCAAGGGTTTTTGTTTCGCCATTTCTTTCTATGGTAACAGTATTTACATCCCCAACAATAAATTTTCGGGGTATCTCCATAAAATCCTTTACTTCTTCATTGTTGATATACAGTATTTTGTCTCCTGTCTGCATGCCAATATCCTGAGCCATTTCATCGGCTATAATGCCATACTGGGCATTTTTTGCAGGCAGGTACTCTTCTCCGATAAAATAAAGCATAAATATGTAAATAAGAACTGCCAATATAAGGTTGAAAACCACTCCTGCTACCATGATGATCAACCTTTGCCAGGAAGGCTTTGCCCTGAATTCCCAAGATTTGGCGGGTTGTTTCATTTGTTCTTTGTCCATGGATTCATCAATCATACCTGATATCTTAACGTATCCCCCGAGAGGCAACCATCCCATCCCATATTCCGTATCACCGATTTTTTTCTTAAACAAAGTGAACCAGGGATTAAAGAACAAGTAAAACTTTTCAACACGGGTATTGAAAAAACGTGCTGCGAGGTAATGCCCCATTTCATGAATGATAACTAAAATGGATAAACTGAGAAAAAACTGAATGACTTTAATTGCTATTTCCATTATTTGTTTTTGTATTTATTCGATTAACAATTTGTATGGGCAAATTTATCTTTGCCATATATAATATCTCTTGCCAGTTTGCGTGTTTTTTTATCTGTTTCACATAATTGGTCAAGGTTAGGGTCTTTGATAAATTTTATCTGTTCCATGCATTTTTCAATGGTATCCGACATTTCTAAAAAGCCAGTCTGATCTTTTAGAAATGCAGAAACTGCCACTTCGTTGGCAGCATTAAGTATGCAAGGCATATTTCCGTCTTTTTTCATGGCCTGGTATGCCAGGTCAAGATTTTTAAAGGTTTTTTTATCCGGCTGTTCAAAAGTAAACTCCGGGTATTCAAGAAAATCGAATCTCTTAAAATCTGATTCTATTCTGTTAGGATAACCAAGTGCAAATTGTATAGGAAGTTTCATGTCTGGAAGGCCTAGTTGGGCTTTCATCGATCCATCCCTGAATTGTACAAGTGAATGTATGATGGATTGTGGATGCACGATAACTTTTATTTGATCAGGCTGCAATCCAAATAACCATTTTGCTTCAATTACTTCTAATCCTTTATTCATTAATGATGCTGAGTCTATGGTTATTTTACAACCCATTTCCCAGTTAGGATGTTTGAGGGCATCCTCTTTTTTTACATTTTTAAGATACTCGCGGGTTGTACCTCTGAAAGGTCCGCCACTGGCAGTAAGATAGATCAACTCAAGGGGATTGTGAAACTCACCGGTCAGGCATTGAAAAATAGCTGAATGTTCAGAATCAACAGGATAAATATTTACACCATACGTTTTTGCTGCCCGGGTGATCAGATGGCCTGCCACCACAAGCGTTTCCTTATTTGCCAAAGCAATATTCTTTCCTGCTTCCATTGCTTTTAGTGTGGGCTTTAGTCCGGCAAATCCAACCATTGCAGTGACTACAATGTCCAAATTGTCAAATGCAACCACCTCCTCCAATGATCTTTCACCGCAAAACACTTTTATCATATAAGGATCAAGTGCCTCATTTACTTTGTCATATAGTTGTTCATTTCCTATCACAACAGCATTAGGACGATATTCTATGGCTTGTTGGATGAGCAATCCTGCATTGTTTTGAGCAGTAAGTATTTCTACAGAAAAGTTCTCCCTATTTGCATTTACTACCTCCAGAGTCTGTTTGCCTATGGAACCAGTTGATCCGAGTATTGCAATGCTTCTTTTTTTCACTTTTTACTTTTGTATTTGTTTCTTACTTTTCGAAAAAAGTAATTTTTTTCTTTTGCATTCAAATTGTTGATCCTTGTTTTCCCACCAGTTCATTTTTAAAAGACAATGTAGTCAACAGGATTTACCGGGTTGCCATTGTACCAAAGTTCGAAGTGTAAATGTGTGCCGGTAGAAAAAGTGCCCGTATCTCCTATAACTGCAATTGCTTCGCCTGCTTTTACGAAGTTGCCCTCCTCTTTAAGCAAATTGCTGCTGTGTTTGTAAACCGACAAAAGGTTTCCCTCGTGTTGCACACCTATTGTATAACCTGTGGCAAGGGTCCAGGTAGCAAATACTACTGTACCATCAAGTATAACTTTAATAGGTTCGCCCTCATCAGCAACAATATCAACTCCATAATGTCTTTCTCCAGGATTGTAATGGTTGGTAATGATTCCCTGCAAAGGGGTGAAAAACAGAAACTGCGAAAGAGATCTTTGGGGCAATTCTGCCATGGGGGCTTCACTTTCAATTGTTGGCGAATTTTCTTCGTTTTCAAACTGAACCCTCAGCAGTGAATCCTCTCTGGATCGTTTTAATTCTGATATCTCAAAAAAGTTCTGGTCTCTGATAGAATCAGGCATGTAATCTACTATCTCACGCCCTTCTATTATGTTCCTGATGTTATGGATGTAAAGATCCTTGCTGCGTAATTCGGTTTGTAGTGAATCGGCTTTAATATTGAGTTCGCGCAATATCTTTCTTGTATTGAAATCTGCATATCCGGGAATGTACTCTTTGAGGGGGGTAAAAGCAATCAGATATGTAGTTAAAACGACAAGAAAAATTACGAGTACTCCAAAAAAAACGAAGACATTAAACCTTGTTAAGCGAAATGAAATTTTTTCTTCCAGATTTTCATCGTTCATCAAAACGAGCCGGTACTTATCATGAAGCTTTGAAAAAAATCCTCTGTTGTTTTTTTTGCTACTGGGCATTATGATTACTTTTCTTTTAAAATTGGTGTGTGTTTATCATCATCAGCAAATGAAAACTGATAATAGTATGTTTTATTTTGTTGTCAAAAGATTGTTCATTCTGGAATCATCCATTGTTTCATTTGCAAATATCGGAAAATAAATGTTTTCACAGGTATATTGCGATCAATAATTTCCATCTGACCTAACGGATCATGACAATACCGTTCATAAATAGGTAAATACTTATTTTTTCATAACATAGAAAAAATCTTCATGATTGTATTAACAGCAAACGCTCCCTTTGAAAAACAAGGAACGAATGAATCAAATTATGAACAGATAAAATAATTCAGTAAATAATTTGTTATTCACATACGATTGCTTTTTTCTATTCACTGATATTTTTGTGAATAGAATGAGCGCATCATCATGGAAAATAAATTTACCTGATGCTTTTTTGATTCAATTTTCTCGGATAACTTTGTGAATCTCTTTTATTTTTGTGCGTTTGAATATACCTATGAGTGATATAAATCAAATTTTAAGGTTCAGAATAATTCTTTTAGGAATTATTTTACTTCTGGCCGGCGGTTGCTCTACCCAGAAAAACACTTTTGTAAACCGCAATTTCCATAGCATAACTACAAAATACAATGGTTATTTTAATGCCCGTGAAAATTACAGACAAGGTCTGTCTTCTCTTGCTGAAAATCATGAAGACAACTACGAAACCGTTTTAAGTGTTTTTCAATATGGCAGCGAGCAGCAGGCATCATCGATAGCAGGTCAGATGGATATTGCTTATCAGAAAGCAAGCACTGCCATCAGAAAGCACAGCATGAATATTAAAGGTGTAGAATACAATCGATGGGTTGATGATAGTTATTTTTTGATTGCACGCAGTCATTACTTTAAAAGAGATTATAATCTTGCAATTCTTACATTTGAATATGTAATCAGGCAATTTGAAACTTCTCTCAAAAATCAGTCTGTCGTTTGGGTTGCAAAGTGCTATATTGGTATGGAGAATTACAACAGGGCTGTTCAAACCCTGGAAAGACTGGATGAAGAAAGAGAAGCAGGTGAACTTGATGAAGAAACACTGACATTTTATCATATGGTTTTTGCCGATATTTATCTCCAGCAAGAACTTTATACCAATGCTGTTTCGCATCTTCAGCAAGCCATTGATCATACCCGGAGTTCGAAAATAAAAACACGCCTTACTTTTATATTGGCGCAATCTTACCATCAGGTAAAAGATTATGCCAATGCCCAGAAAACCTATGCCAGGGTTCTGAAATTGTCACCTGATTTTCAAATGGCTTTTCAGGCAAGAATCAATATGGCCATGGCTTTTGATACCGAAAGTGGCGATAGACGGTTTGTTTTGTCTGAATTGGAGAATATGCTTAAAGATAGCAAGAACAATGATTTTAAAGATCAAATATACTATGCACTTGCGCAATTCTCAATGAGGCAAAAAAATGAAGAAAAAGCCATTGAATATTATCATCTCTCCCTGGAAAATTACAAAGACAACCGCTCACAAAAAGGAGTTACTTTTTTAAGACTTGGAGAAATATATCATCAGAATAAAGATTATCTGAAAGCGGCCGAATTGTATGACAGTACTATGGTTTACTTGTCTACAGAATACCCTGATTACAAAGATGCTGCTCAAAAAAGTTTTCTTTTAAAAGAACTCTCTGTTTACCAGAGAACAATTGCTGAGGAAGATTCTCTGCAAAAAATTGCCGCAATGAATGATGCAGAAAGAAACAGGGTTTTGGATCAAATTATTGAAGATTTGAAAGAAGAAGAAAGACTCGAGAAAGAGAAGGAACAGGAAAGGGCACGCATGCGGCAGGAATTAGCCCGACAGGGCAGGGGTAGGTCACAACAGGGGCAGGATGCCAGCTGGTACTTTTACAATCCCTCTTCTATCAGTTTCGGAAAAAATGAGTTTTATGCCAAATGGGGCGAAAGAAAACTGGAAGACCTCTGGAGAATCAGCAACAAACAAGTAATAGCCTTTGGCGAGATGGAAGGATTTGAAATGGAAGAAGATTCTACTATTCAGGCTGGCAACGTTACCCGCTCTGTTTTAATGCAGAACCTGCCTTTCACCCAGGAAGACTTAGATGCCTCCAATGATAAAATTGCACTGGCTTACTACAATATGGCTTTGCTTTTTAAAGACCGGATGCTCGATATGCCCTCTGCTGTTGAAAACTTCCGGTCGTTGATTGAAAGATTCCCCGAAAATGAAAACGTACTCTATAGTGCCTACTTCTTATATTCTATTTTTAATCAGGAGAATAAGAGATCACAGGCAAATGTTTATAAAGAATATATTTTAACCAATTTTCCTGACACTGATTTTGCCCGCATTTTATCTGATCCTGATTATGCCGAAAAAATCCGGGATCGCCAAAATCAGGCCAAATATCTTTATCAGCAAGCCTACGAAGCATATATGAGACAGGATTATGACAAGTCCCTGGAGCTAACAAAACAAAGCGATACTATGGAACTTTCCAGAGAACAGGAAGCACAATTCTCTTTCTTAAAAGCATTGAACATTTCTAAAACTGCCCAAAAAAGTCAATTTATTGATCAACTTACCACAATTACTGAAAATTACCCCGATACAAGAGTTTACGAACCCGCCAATAACCTGATTGCTTTTTTGGGTGAAGGCGGAGGACTGGTTGATTTCGAGGATGAAATGCAAATGGGTGAAGTAGATGAACCTAATATGGATGATCAGAATATTCTGGCAAATTCTGTCTTTTCGCAAAACCCTGATGCTGTTCATTTCTTTGTAATAATGGTAGATACAGAAAACACATCTGTAAGGCAACTCAGAAACGATGTTGATGTATTCAATAAGGAAACATTTGAAGAGAAAACGCTCAATATGAGTACACTCTTTTTTGAACAAGGTCGCCAGTTACTTACTGTTACTAATTTTCCTGACGCCATGCAGGCAATGGATTATGGCAATAAACTAAATGAAGATCTTTCTCAAAAGGAATATGATACAACGCAGTTTATCACTTTTGCTATTTCTGTAGAAAACTATCCGGTTTTTTACCAGGAACGTAAACTTGAGGATTACCTTGATTTTTACCAGATTGCTTATCAGTTCTGAATCAACAATGCACCCTCTTGCCGAATGGTTAGAAATCAGGTTTTTTTCAGGAAGAAAATCTTAATGATTACATTTGAAAACTGATCAACCTGATTTTCGCTTTTTTGTTTTTTTATCAACGACAATTCTCAACAGATTCTTTTTTATTTTTACTTTTGCGCAAAATCAAGGATTTACAAACACTGATAAGCAGTTGTCTGATGCGTCGATGAGGTGGTTATATTGTAATGCTTGTCTTTGATATGCTTTATGTGCCCTGTAATCCTGTTTTTTTTTCAATATAAATTATCTTTATCTGCCTGGTATTTGAATTTTTGGGGTTTACAGGTTGACAAAAATGATTATTGTATTACCTTTAATAGAATAAAATCAAAAAATGTTTGGTACAAAAAATAAATCAAAAAAAACTATGGCTA
>CAZPVB010000050.1:0-21059 GCA_964589855.1 uncultured Bacteroidales bacterium | reverse complement strand
TCTTTGCGTGAAACAAAAAACTTCCCTGGAAAAGAACCACAAACGATCATGACCCAGGCAGTGATGCTGCATATCCGGGTTCAAATTCGTTGTTTTATTTGTTGACGACCAAATGTGACAGCGTCGCGCCACCTTTTATGCGATGGCAAGGGTAAATCACAGATTTTTCTTTTTCCCGAAATATAATTGAAAGAGATGATAAAGGTTTATAAAAACTACCATGGCATTCATGAAAGCTACTGGCATTGCTCCGATGATAAATCCGTAGATCGAAAACAATGCAGCGCCGGATAAGTTGATCCATCTCAATTTTCGGATAGAACTCATCATCATGGAGAGTAGAATAAGTGAAGATGCCAGGTATCCCAGCCACTCGGTCCAATTTATTTCTTCTGTCATATGCAGGGAAGGGATTCGGTGATTTTTCTTTTGATGAAGAGAATAATGTCAGGGTATGCGTTTCTCATTTAAAAATCTTTTGAAGTAAATGGCATCGTAGATGGCCTGTTGGATCTCTGTACGAATATCTAATTCCGAAATCTTGCGATTGGAGACATTGGGATAGACTCTGTTGGACAAAAACACATAAACAAGGTTTTCTTTGGGGTCTGCCCAGGCATAGGTGCCGGTAAATCCACTGTGTCCAAAACTCAGGGGCGAAGCACTAAGGCATGCAGACCGGGTGTTGGTTTTTTTTATGTTGGGTTTGTCAAATCCCAATGCCCTGCGGTTTTGGTTTCCAGCAAATTGTGTGCGCGTAAACTCCTTCACCACCTCAGGTTTTAAATACTCCACATCGCCATACCTTCCTTCCTGCAATAGCATTTGCATGAATATGGCAACATCCGAAGCATTGGAAAACATCCCTGCATGACCCGAAACACCTCCAAGCATAGACGCTGTGGGATCGTGAACAAAACCATGTACCTTTTGCAAACGGAACAATGTATCCATTTCAGTAGGGACGATCTTTTCCGGGTTGTGATACTGAAGGGGATTGTAAGTAATGTTTTTTAATCCCATTGGAGCGTAAAACTCCTGCTTTACATATTGATCGATAGGCTTGCCGGTTATTTCTTCAATCATTTCGGCAAAAAGAATAAAACCCAGATCCGAATAAATATATCTTTTCCTTGTTAACAGATCGGAATCGAGCAGTTTTTTGAAAATACTATCGCGGTAGTTTTTGTGTATATACATATCCGTTGCCACCTGTACAGGAAAAACTTCGGAGCGTGTGGTGCTGAAAATTTCAGGGTTTACCATTCCTTCATCCAGGGTAGAAAGATAAAAAGGGATCCATGATCTTAATTTTGACTGGTGTGCAAGGATCTCCCTGATGATCAGGTCTTGTTTGTTACTTCCCAGTGCAAAGGGTAAGTGTTTCCCCAGCGGATCATCGAGGTCAATTTTTCCCTCACCATGCAATTTCATCAAGGATACTGTGGTAGCCAAAATTTTAGTAAGGGATGCAAGATCATAAATATCGCTGATGGAAACTTGTTTCTGTTTTGTGTAGGTATGATGTCCAAATGCTTTGTGATAAATCATAGCACCATCTTTGATCACCGCAATCTGACATCCGGGGTATGCCTCTTCCTCTATGCCCATCATGGCAATACTGTCAACCCTTCGGAGCATGTCAGCGTCAATACCCATCTGGTCAGGATCGCGATACCTGATCCGTAGATTCCCTTCCGTTTTTATACCTGTGTAAACCGGGAAATGTGGTACCGCGGATACGGGTAGCCGACCTCTTGCTCCTAATACTCCATAAATGATCTCGGCGGATGCTTCCTCATAGTCGCGACCATCCTGATAGGATACGATTACTGCCTTTGTCCTGAGTATATCCTCGCCAAAAGATGACAAACTGTAAGGGTTGGCAAAAATGTTGAGAATTACATTGTTTTTCGATGATAAGCGGTTGACAAGGTTTATGGTTGCCTGGTTGATACCATAGTTCCGACCTGGAAACATGCTGTTGTTTTGAACAGATACGATAACCAGGTTGTATTGATTCAACTCTTCTATCAACTGATCGGCCTGTTCCTGGTTGTGGTTTTTGAAAATGCTGTATTTGCTTACAGGATAATAATTTCCCAGCATGGTCTGGAACGGATTTTCGGTGGCAGACCCTATGGACAAGGCAGCGATTTGAAGTGTATCTAACCTGCGAAGGGGGATCGTATTATCTTCATTATGCACAACGGTGATGGCTGATTCCACGAGCTTGCGGTTTAACTCCTGCACCCGGGGAGCATTTAAATGTTCATAAACATTGTACCGGGGCAAATGCCTGTAATCATCGAGGCCTGCCATTTCTTTAAAATACAATATTTTTCTCACCTTTTCATCTATAAATTCTTCGCTGATGGTATTGTCTTTCACTGATTTGTGTATAGTGTTGATGGCAAGTTCAAGGTTTTGAGGCATCAGGATCAAATCAACTCCTGCCTGCAATGCTTTTAACTCCAGTTCGCCGGGAGGATAAAAACTGGTGACACCTTTCATGTTCATGGCGTCTGATACCACAAGTCCTTTAAATTCCATTTCCTTTTTCAGGAGATGGTTGATGATTTTGGGCGATAGGCTTGAAGGTATATCGGGAGTGTCATCCATCGAGGGAATATTTAAATGCGCTATCATGAGCGATTGCAGACCATTATCGATCAGTTGCCTGAAAGGAAAAAGATGAACGGAGTCGATCTCTGATCTGGAGTGGGGCAGATAGGGCAATGCGTGATGCGAATCGGTTTCCGTGTCGCCATGTCCGGGAAAATGTTTTGCAGTGGCAAACACGCCGGCATCCTGCATGCCAAACATCAGCGCCAGTCCTTTGCGTGCCACATTATACCGGTCTTCGCCAAAACTTCTGGAGTTGATAACCGGATTGGCCGGATTGGAATTGACATCGATAACAGGTGCAAAATTCATGTGTATGCCCATCCTTTTGCTTTGCCACCCCATTTCCAATCCCAGTTCGTATATCAGGCGTTCATTGGCAATAGCACCCAGGGTTATATGGCGCGGAAAGGAAGGGGTGCTGTCTAACCGCATCGATAAACCCCATTCAGCATCCATCGACAACATTAGAGGTGTTTTAATAGTTTGCTGCAACTGATTGGTGAATTTTATCTGACTCAGCGGACCCCCTTTAAAAAAGATGATACCTCCGATATTGTTATCAACAATTTGTTTTTCTATTCTTCTTAAATAGCGGGCATTGTTCTGTGTGCTCACTTCTATCATAAAAAGCTGACCAATTTTTTGCTCAAGCGTCAGGGATGAAAGCACAGAATCAGTCCAGGGAGTAGAAAAATTTGCAGGCGGTTCAAAAGATTTTCCCCTGAGGTTGTCGTTTATATCTTTGGTGTTTTCAGAAGAAAATACAATGTAAGATGCGATTATGATAAGAAGGAGGGACTGTATGAAGAATTTAAATATGGTCATTATAGATGAATTACCTTAATTTGAAAGATATTTTATAAGTCTGATGTTTCTGTGCCTGCCTCAGAAATCGGATACCTGGTAAACGTATGCCCTTTAGCATGAATTATGTGCAAACCTACATATTTTTTCATTAGTATGTTTAGTGCTTTTACGTATTTTATATTTTGTGTTCTTTCCATTTTGATTTTTTCAATGCAATAAAAGCAAACAATGCCATACTTGAAAAATAAAGTATCTCAACAGTCCACACAATGGCAGCGCTTCCGTTGCCATAATAAGCCAGCAACGTAGCGGTGAAAAGGTACAGTATAATGGATGCAATCTCAATTTTTAAGGCGAGCATTGTTTTTCCGGTTCCCGATAGTCCGTTAAAAAGAATCATACCCAAAGAAAAGGCAATGAGTGCAAAGCTTATAACCCTGAGCAGGGGCTTGGTTGCTTCTATCAATAAAGGGTCATTAGTATAAAGTTTTGTGATCTCACCAGGCAAAAAAAGAGTGAGCTGAACCAACAGGATATTGAAAATAACCCCTATTAGCAATACCTTTTTTATCAGGGGTATTACATAGTCCTCTCTTCCTTGTCCGATGGTGTTGCTTACCAGTGTATTGGTTGCCGAGCTCAACCCCCATACAGGTATCATCAGCACCATATAAACACTGCGTGTAATATTGGATGCGGCAAGTGCTGTTTCACCAATTCTTTCTATGATAAGAAAAAAAACAAACCATGCAGAAAAAGAAAAAAAGTATTGAAACATAACCGGCACCGAGAGGTTTAGTAATGATCTGAAAAGGGGAGGATGAATTTTTCTGAAAACAAGCAGGTTGTATTTTAGGTGATCACTATTATGAAAAACCCAAAACAGATAAAATGCAAAACTGAATAGTTCGGCAATGTTGGTTGCCAGGGCTGCACCTCCAATGCCCATTTCAGGGAATCCGTAATGCCCGAATATGAAAACATAATCGAGTACAATATTAAAGAAGGACATGATAAAGGTGCTGATTGTTAATATCTTGGTTTTGGTAATCCCTACATATAAGGCATTGAAACCCAAAACCAGGAATCCAAAGAACAAACCAAACTTCCTGACCTGAATAAATATCAGACTCTCCTGAAGGACTGCCTTTGATTGAATGAAGTACTGAAGAAACAAGGGTGCAGCAAAGTGAAGCAACAGAAAAATGATCACCGCTAATGTTAAAAGCACAATCAGTCCGAGGTCGAAAAACCTGCCAATGGATGGATGATCTTTTTCACCATTTCTTCTGCCAATCATAATTTGTGTACCCACCGAAAAACCAGTTCCGAGCATTACCACGCAGAGGTAAAAAACCCCTCCTATGGCAGCTGCTCCAAGGGTTACTTCAGATACCCTTCCCAGAAAAGCAGTATCTATCACCATCATGATGTTTTGCGCCACCAAACCGATTATGATAGGGTAGGAGGTTTTCCAGATACTCTTATAGGTTGAAAAAGTGGGTTGCATGGAATTTGATGCTGCTTTTATATTTTATCCCTTTCGGTTGTCCTTTTTTAATCGATGTACAGAACCAGTCCTTTCAGGTATTCGCCTTCCGGGTGAAAAGCATTAATGGGATGATCGGTGGGTTGTGTCATCTGGTGTAAGATACGTGCCTGCCTGCCCGCTTGTATGGCAGCAGAAATAACGGTGGATTTAAACAACCCCATACCCACAACCTGCGAACAGCTGAAGGTGAAAAGGATGCCACCTTTTTTAATCTTTTTAATGGCTTCGGCGTTGAGCCTTTTGTAACCCTGCACAGCATTGTGTCTTACATGGGCATGCTTGGCATAGGCCGGTGGGTCGAGAATAATGAGATCATATTCTGGTGAATTTTCTTTCAGATATTGAAGTGTATCAGATTGAATGGTTTTGTGAGGTATCTCATCGGTATGGTTAAGCAAAACATTTTTCTCAGCCAAATCAAGGGCTTTTTGTGAACTATCAAGCGAGTGAACCAACAGTGCCCCTGCTTTAAGCGCATAAACAGAAAAACCTCCGGAATAGCAAAATGTATTTAATACGCTTTTTCCTTTTGCATACTCTGCCAGAAGTTTTCTGTTTTCCCGTTGATCGATAAAAAAACCTGTTTTCTGGCCTTTGAGAAAGTCGATCTCGAATTGATTTCCATGTTCTGAAACGATGGTTTTTTCATTGTTGCCCAATAAGTAGGATTCTGTATCCGGATTGTTTTTCGAAAAACCGGAAGGCAATGTATCTTTACTTTTATAATAGATGGTTTTGATGGTGTCTTTATATATGTGCTGCAGACTTTGTGCAATTTGCTTTCTGTAAAGATGAATCCCTGTGGCGTGTGCCTGCATGACGATATTCCCGTTATAAAAATCAATGATAAGCCCGGGCAGATGGTCTCCTTCGCCATGTACAAGCCGGTATACATTGGTGGAGGAGTTATTTGTAAGGTTGATGGCCGTGCGAAGGTTAAAGGCATGTTGTAATTTCTGATCCCAGTATTGCTGACCCAGTTCATGAGGTCTTTCCGGGGCAAAAGCCATCATTCGAACCGCTATGGAGGCCTCCTGATATAATCCCGTTCCCAGGTATTCATCTTTGTTTGAAAATACTTCAACCAAAGACCCTTCGGGAGACGGTCCCATGATTTTTTTGATGGCGCCACTAAAAACCCAGGGATGATATCGTTTAATTGCTTCGTCTTTTCCCGATCTTAAAATTACTTTCGTTTTGTTTTCCATCTTCCTTTTCAATACTGTTTTAATTTATCAATCATAATCTTTTCATTTTTTATCACAAACCTGTAAGGTAGTAAAGCATCCTTCCCTGCATAATCGATTCCAATCCTGGGTGTTATCATTATTTCATCCTGCTCAAACTTCATGTTCTGATCCTCAATCCAGATGGTATCTCCCAGCAAACTGATATTGTTGTACAGGGTTGTAATACCCATGGCTTTGGTGAATTTTCCCGGACCATTGAGGTGTTGTGCAGGTTTTTTGTTCAACCTTTTTTCCATGTATGCAATGCCTTGCACCGGAAAAACACCTCTTATCAAAACCGCATGCGGTATATTTTCGTGCGAAGTTACTACATTAAAAAGATGATGGATGCCATAACAAAGATAAATGTAGCTAATTCCACCATTTTTGTACATGGTTTCCGTTCGGTTTGTGCGTCTGTTGTTCCAGGCATGTGATCCTTTATCGGTAGCACCCATGTATGCTTCTGTTTCTGTAATTGCAGCAGAACATATCTCTCCGGTTTTTAATTGGGTGTATATATGTTTACCCAGCAGGTCTCTTGCAATCCAGAGCGTATCACTTTCTTTGTAATAATTTTGCTGTAGCTTCATCTGTTTATATGCTGTTACTCGTCAGGCGACTTTGAGTTGTGCGACGAGTGGAATACATACTGATTATATTTGGAAATCGGGGAATGTTATGAAGGGTCCTGGGGTTGTGAATCGTTTTGGAGTGTAAAAGTAAAGACCGATCCTTTGCCAGGTTCGCTTTCTGCCCAAATGTCTCCTCCCATTTTCAAAACCATTTCACGGGCAATGATCAAACCAAAGCCGGTACCTTTTTCGCCTTCTGTTCCGCGGGAGGTATAGCTTTTGTCAAGGGTAAAAAGTTTTTCCAGGACTTCGGGCTGCATGCCTTGGCCGGTATCTGCCACCTTTACGGCTATTTTGCCGTTGTTTTGGTAAGCCGATATTTTCACCTCACCATTTTTGGGCGTAAACTTTACAGCGTTGCTCACCAGGTTCTGAACCACTGAAATAAGCATCAGCCGATCAGCATAGGGATACATGTCTTGTTGAATCTCATTTTTGAGTGTTATCTCTTTTTTGGCAGCAACTCCGCTAAGCAGTTTCACGATGGGTTCTAGTTCATCCAAAAGGTTGAATGACATGGGTTCGTAGGGTATTTTTCCCAACTCCAGGCGCGACCATTTGAGCAGGTTGTCAACAAGAGTGTATAGGTCGCGTGTAGACTGGTGGATTTTATTGAGATAGTCCATGACCTCATCTTTTTCCAGTTGCTCATAATCTTCGATAAGCAGTTGGGTGTATCCCTTGATGCCCAGAAACGGACCCCTGAGGTCATGGGAAATGATCGAAAGAAATTTGTCCTTACTTTCGTTGAGCTCTTTCAGTTCCTGTGCATATTGTGTGAGTTTTTCCTGGGTTTGTTTTCTTTCGGTAATGTCGCGGGCTACGGCAACAATAATTTTTTCGTCCTCAATCTCTGTTAATCTTACAAAAACCTCCACATCTATAATGGTTCCGTCTTTTCGTGTATGTTTGGTTTCGAGGGTAAGGCCTTCAGTGGCTTGATCTGTATTTTTTTCAGCAATTATCTGCTGTATGTAGCGAGTGGTGTATAAGGGATTGATATGTTCTGGTTTCAGAACAAGAAATTCAGCACGGGTAAACCCCAGGTTTTTACATGCCGATTCGTTTACATCTATAAAATACCCGGTTTTGTAATCAATCAAAAAAATATTATCTGCCGAACTGTCTATCGCTGCTCTGAACCTTTTGAGCCGTTTTTCTATTTTTTTCCTTTCCGAAATATCAATCAGGGCAGTTCTTATTCTGTAAGATTCATCGCTGTTATCGTAATCTCTGATGCTCTGTATCTGTGTAAAGAAATAATCGCCTTTGCCCGGATTTTTCAATTTCACTTCTACTGAATGCAAATCATCAGAATTCAGCACTTTTTGTGTGTAAAAGTAAAATGTATCCTGGAAATCAGGATGAATAAACAGGGTGATTGCTTTATCCTGAAGTTCTTCTTTGCTTGAGTTGAGCATAAAAGTGGCAGCAAAGTTGGTGTTCACAATTTTTAGGTCTTTGTTCAGTTCAAGGTATCCTACAGGCGCATGATCAAAAAGGTTTGTAAACCGTTTGTGGGATAGTTCCAGTTCCTGCGAAGTGCGCCTTAGTTCATCATTTTGAAGTTCCAATTCTATCTGGTGTACCTGCAGCTCATGTACGATCTTGTCAAGATCTTCTTTTTGTTGGTTTTGACTTTTTAAAAGTGTCCTGGCAATTTTTTCTGCTTCTTTTCTTAACTGATCCTGCATAGGGTAGTGACTACTTTTCAAAGTGAAACAAGTATTCTCTTCAACAAACTGATTGTTTTTTAGTTTTGATGAATTGATCATTATTTACATAAAGATAGCAAAAATAAATATGCAATACGAATGATGTATTTTGTTATTTCCATCATTTTTGCTATGAAATTTTGATTAGCGAAGATAAACCTTGATTGGGTTTGAAAAAAATATTTTTTTGTTTATTTTGTGATTCTTTTTTTTACACACAATGCGTTTTGTTTTGTTCAATATTTTCAGGAATTTACAAAACAATTGTATTTGCAGCGTCACTTATTTTCGTAACGCATATTTTCTATTCACAGAAACTTTTTCCTGATCATAAAATTGTGTGTATACGAATTCTGGAATGAAAAAAAACACGATGACATGCAGTCCTGCCTGAATAAACATGTTTTGATTCAGGCAGTTCTCAGTTTCCTTCTTGCGGATTAGAATAGTTCAACAGAAATATTCTGAATAAAGGCAGTATAAGTATATTCATTACCGATTTTTACTTCCGTTAGGGTTAGCAGCACAGGAACTTCCTCTCCGGCATTGTTTTCGATGTTTACCTCGGTTCGGTTTCCTTTTAAATGGTTCTTATCAGATTGCAGAAACTGGAAAACTTCACCATCTTTTAAAGCATTGTAGGGTTCCGGTAAGATTAGTTTCACGCTTTTGCCCAGTACTTTATGCCGGGGTATCCCCCAGAGCTCTTCCGCTGCCTTGTTGAAAAGTTCAATTTTTTCCTCCTGGTTGATGGTCACAATGGCGTCTAATGCTCCTTCAAGGGTTTTTTCGTTTCGAATTTTCACCGATTGTATTTCCCTGATGTTCTGTTCTGTTTTATCTATAAACTCCTGGTGTTGTTTTTTGATCTCCTCCTGTTGTTTCAGCAGTTGCTCTTCCTGGTGTTTGAGGAGCTTATTCTGCCGTTCGTTTTCCAGTTCTACCTGTTTTTTTTGTGTTATGTCTGAGGCAAGATAGATGATCTTGGATACTTCTCCGTACATATTTCTTACGGCGTTATACGAACCTTGTATCCACCTTTCTTTTCCGGATTGGGTTTTGAGTTTAAAATCTGTTTCAAAAGGGATTCCTTTTAATATGTTGTTCCAGATGGTTTTAAATTTACTTTTGTTTTCCTCTTCAACAAACGAAAATACAGAATACTCATGTATGTCTTCCGGAGGTATTTCGCTTAGTTCATGAAATTTTGGGTTGGCTTCGAGTATGTTACCTTCAAGGTTGAATTCTATTTTCAGGTTATTCTTGTTAAGGGCATCGATCTGTGATTCATAATCGAGGTTTTGCTTTTTCTGTTCGGTAATATCAATACCGAGAAACAGGATTTTCTCTATGGAACCATCGTCACTTCTCACGCATGTATAGGTAGCCATCGACCAGAAATCCTTCCCTTGTTTGGTAACATGCTTCATATCACCCTCAAAGTGCTTTCCTCCTTTCGACAGGGTATCCCAGATCTTAAAGAACCAATCTTTATCTTTCTCATTGATAAAAATAGAGATGTGCTTGCCTTCTATTTCCTGGTTGCTGGTATATCCGAGTTTGTTGAGAAAACGGGTATTGGCATACATTAACACGCCATCGGTATTGTATTCTGCTCTCACCAGGGTATGGTTAACGGCGTTGGTGAAATTTGCCAGTAGTTCGCCCTGCTTGGCTGCTTCCTCTTTCGCATAGCTGAGCTCTTCCATGTTCCGGCGCATCTCATCTTCCTGCGATGCCAGGATCTTACTTTGCTCCTGACTTTCCTTCAGTAATTTGGCTGTCTGAAGATTGATCTTAACGCTTGAGATCACAGATGCTATGCTTTCTGCCAGTTTTTCAAGAAAATCAACTTCAAATTTTTCAAATTCTCTCAAAGAAGCCAACTCTATAACGCCGTGTACTTCTTCATTTACTTTCAGGGGGATCAGCACCAGGCAGTCGGGTTTGGTTTCGCCTAATCCGGATGTGATCGTTACGTGTTCCTGTGGCACATCGGTGATAAAGATGGTTTGTTTTTCGAGTGCACAAGCACCCACCAGTCCTTCCTCCAATTCAATTCTTTTTTCCAGAAACTTTTTCCTGTTATAGGCATAGCAGGCAGTAAGTTCGAAATGCTTGTCTTCGGGGTTGTTGTCGTTGATTAAAAAAAATCCACCTTGCCTGGCATCTATGTAGTTGACAAGGTTGCTTAATATATTGTAGGACAATTCCTGGATATTGTCATTGTTTTTTCGCAGGATATCACCAAATTTTGCTAATCCCTCGGTCGTCCAGTTTTGTTGCTGTTCTGTTTTTCTTCTTTTCTCCTCTTCTTCACGGTTTTTTCTGAGGTATTCTCTCAACTTCAGCAAAGAGTGCCCGATATGGTCGTCTTCTTTATCGGTGGTGTCTATCTTATATTCACTCTCAAAATTACCTGATGCAATACTTTCTGTAAATTCCAGAACCTTTTTGTTTTTATTGTTTTGTTGTTCTTTGGTGATGAGGGTTTCTCTTTTTAATTTGCTTACACGTTCATTTATACGGTAACCAAAGAATGCAAAAACAAAGGGTAAAAGGTCGAGGAAAAAAAGTACAGGGTACTTGCCATGTAATTGTATAAAAGTTTGAAATTGAAAAGATAGTGAGTTTTTCAGAATTTCTGTGAGCATGAAAACCAATGGAAAAATGATCCCTGCAATAAAACCTCCTATCGTGTACCTGTTGAAAATTCCTCTTTCCTTCATTTTTCAGATAAATTGAATCGTATAAAAATATTGCCATTACCATTTCTCAGGCAATGGGAAACAAATTTATACAAATAATAAACTCATAAACTACGTGTAACTTGGTTTTCGACGTTGAATGATTTTTTTTTCAAGACAAGCTTGAAGCATTTTTTCACCATGTGTTATTTTATCTTCAAATCCATCAGTTTTGTGTCTTCAATGTAGGCAGATAAATGGTCGCCAATACTTACAGGACCAACCCCTGCGGGCGTCCCGGTAAAGATCAGGTCGCCTGTTTTTAAGGTGATAAAACGGGAAACATAGGCAATGATTTTTTCAAAATTAAAGATCATCATGCCCGAATTTCCTTTTTGCATGGTTTGGTTGTTTTTTTCTAAACGAAAATGAATGTCGTAAAGATCTTTAAATTCTTCTTTGGGAATAAATCTGCTGTGGGGTGCCGAACCGTCAAAAGCTTTGGCAATTTCCCAGGGCAAACCTTTTTCCTTGCATTTTTGCTGTATATCGCGTGCGGTAAAATCTATACCGACAGCGATCTCATCGTAATATGTGTGGGCAAATTTTTCCTGTATATGCTTTCCTACTTTGCAAACATGCAAAACCAGCTCCACCTCAAAATGTACATCTTTCGAGAATTCCGGATAAAAAAATGGTAAACCTTTTCTTATGATTGCCGTTTCCGGTTTCATGAAAAATACGGGTTCTGAAGGTACGGGGTTGTTTAGTTCGTGGGCGTGCTCTATGTAATTCCGTCCTATGCAAATTATTTTCATGCGTTTGTGTTTGCTTTCATGCCTTTTTTATTGCTCACTGAAGGGGTGTTGGAATGCAGATGAGCAAAGATATTTCCAAACATAAATGATCGTCTGTAAATATCTGTCATTACCATAGTCTGTTGCTGGATATCAAAGGCATGTGGGTTTCATTTTTTGGTTATTGCTTCTTTATGATCATATTGCTGTTTTCAAATCCTTTGAATTTTATCTCTTTCAACACATTTTTAGTGTAAAGGGGAAAATCTGCATTCATGATCCAGTCATAGTATTGTGGCTCTTTTTTCAGTACCTGTTCAACCGTTTTGCCCTTATGTTTCCCGAAATTAAAAGTTTCTTTTCCCTGTGCATTGAACACAATGTGTCCTACCAGATCCACATTTCTGTGGTTATAGGAAAATTCATAAAGAGCATTCATGTCATTTTGGATGGGTATGGTTATCTTTCCGTCGTTATCGGTATATTCGGTGTTTTTATATCTTTCAATTTGCGACACCAGTATTTCGTAAGTAGCGATGGTATCTGCTTCTGCAGTATGGGCATCCACCAGTTCTTTCCCGCAATAAAACTTGTATGCTGCTTTTAGTGTCCGGGGTTCCATTTTATGAAAAATGTTCTGCACATCTACCAGTTTGCGGTTTTTGAGATCGAAATCAATATCGCTCCTCATGAATTCTTCAATAAGCATGGGTACATCAAACTTGTTGGAATTGTATCCTGCCAGATCGCAACCCATCAAAAAATCATTCAATGATTTAGAAATTTGCTTAAAAGTAGGTTCGTTGGCAACATCCTCATTTTTAATGCCATGTATAGCTGTTACTTCTGGTGGGATGGGGATGATCGGGTTAATCCTTCTCAGTTTGGTTTCGGAAGTGCCATCGGGCATCACCTTGTAAATGCATATTTCTACAATTCTGTCTTTTACAACATTGGTACCTGTGCTTTCAATATCGAAAAATGCAATAGGACGCTCTAAATTTAAATCCATTATAGGAATTTTTTGGGGTTAAAAAATGGTTTTGATACGCGAAATTACAAAATCAGTTTGGAAATTGAGGGATTAATTCCAGCGAATACCAAACAGTAGTCAGTAAATTATTTTTTAAAATGACACAGTCCGCAGTTCATCTCTGATTTTAAAATCAAAGCATGAAGAATTTTACGGGATAATATTGCAGGAAATACTATATCAAAAAAAAGACCTCCACACCATAAGTATGAGGTCTTTTTTTTGAACCAACAACCCATTTATGATTAATTCTGATTGTTGAATACAATTTTATCATCCGCTTCATCAATAATGATTTTTCCGTCTTTTTGAACCTTGCCGGCAAGGATGTTTTTCGATAATACATTCAGAACATATTTCTGTATGGCTCTTTTTAAAGGACGAGCGCCATACTGAGGGTCAAAACCTGTTCGTGCGATCCATCTCTGGGCTTTGTCGGTGATCTCCATTTCAATGCCGTTTTCGGCGAGCATGTTTTTCACGTTTTCCATCTGTATGCGCACTACATCTGCTATTTCATCCAGATTTAAGGGTTTGAACATGATGATCTCATCAATCCGGTTGAGGAACTCAGGACGAATGGTTTTCTTTAGCAATTGCGAAACCTCCGATCTGGTATTTTCCCAGATTTCCTCTGCATTTCCATCGTTGATCTTTTCAAAACTTTCCTGTATATATGCAGATCCGAGGTTGGATGTCATGATGATGATGGTATTTTTGAAATCAGCCGTTCTGCCCTTGTTATCAGTTAGTCTTCCCTCATCGAGCACTTGCAGCAAAATATTGAACACATCGGGGTGTGCTTTTTCAATCTCATCCAGCAAGATTACCGAATAAGGTTTGCGACGCACACTCTCAGTCAGCTGACCGCTTTCCTCGTATCCCACATATCCGGGAGGGGCACCAATAAGTCTGGAAACCGTATGTCTTTCCTGGTATTCCGACATGTCTATACGAACCATATTCGATTCATCATCGAAAAGAAACTCTGCCAGTGCACGCGCCAACTCTGTTTTTCCTACTCCGGTAGTACCCAGAAAGATGAAAGATCCAATGGGTTTGGATGGATCCTGCAGGCCTGCGCGACTTCTTCTGATGGCATCGGAAACGGCTTCAATGGCTTCCTGCTGCCCAACTACTCTTTTGTGTATCTGATCTTCCAGATGAAGCAGTTTTTCTCTTTCGCTTTGCAGCATCCTGCTAATGGGTATGCCGGTCCAGCGCGAAACCACATCAGCAATATCTTCAGCAGTAACTTCCTCCTTGATCAATGCCTGGGAGGTTTGCATCTCTTGCAGTTTCTGGTTGAATTCCTGCAATTTTTGTTCTGCCGCCTGCAGGTGTCCGTAGCGGATTTCTGCTACTTTCCCATAATCGCCACTTCTTTCTGCCTGCTCTGCTTCCAGTTTTAGCGTTTCAATGGATTTTTTCTGTTGCTGTATGCCGTCAATAATCTCTTTCTCGCTTTTCCACCGTGCCTGCAAGTTGTTACGTTCTTCATACAAGTTGGCCAGTTTTTCATTCAGATCCTGCAATTTCAACTCATCATGCTCCCTTTTGATGGCTTCTTTTTCAATCTCCAGTTGTCTGATCTTTCTTTCCGCTTCATCCAGCTCTTCGGGTACCGAATTCATCTCCAGTCGCATCTTTGCAGCGGATTCATCAATAAGGTCAATGGCTTTGTCGGGCAAAAACCGGTCGGAAATGTATCTTTGCGAAAGGTCAACAGCAGCAACGATCGCTTCATCTTTGATCCTTACCTGGTGGTGTGTTTCATATCTTTCTTTCAATCCTCTTAAAATAGAGACAGCATCTGTGCGATCGGGTTCATCCACCATTACAGTCTGAAAACGTCTTTCCAGAGCCTTGTCTTTTTCAAAATATCGTTGATATTCCTTGAGGGTAGTGGCGCCAATGGCACGCAATTCGCCTCTTGCAAGTGCGGGCTTGAGAATGTTGGCAGCATCCATGGCACTTTCTCCACCACCACCTGCTCCTACAAGCGTGTGGATTTCGTCTATAAACATAACGATCTCACCTTCTGCAGAGACCACCTCTTTGATGACTGCTTTTAATCTTTCCTCAAATTCACCCTTATATTTGGCACCAGCGATCAATGCACCCATATCAAGACTGTAAATCTTTTTTGATTGCAAGTTTTCGGGTACATCACCATTGATGATGCGGTGTGCAATGCCTTCCGCTATGGCTGTTTTACCCACGCCCGGCTCACCGATCAGAATAGGGTTGTTCTTGGTTCGACGCGAGAGTATCTGCAAGATTCTCCTGATCTCTTCATCGCGTCCGATCACCGGATCAAGCTTGCCTGATTGCGCCAGCTGATTGAGGTTGCGGGCATATTTGTCAAGAGAATTGTAGGTCTCTTCTGCCGACGAACTGGTAACCCTGGATCCTTTCCGCAATTCCTGAATAGATTTCTTCAGGTTGCCTTCTGTCAATCCATTGTCTTTCAGTAATTGGCCAATATTGTCCTTGTTTTTTAACAACGCCAGCAAAAGATGTTCTACAGACACAAACTCATCTCCAAATTCTTTTAAATAATTGGTGGCATTTTGTAATACTTTTGCTGAATCTTTCGATAAATATACCTCCCCACCCGATACTTTCGGATAAGATTCGACAATACGGTCAAGCACCTGGGTAAAGTTTGCCATATTCACCTGGTTTTTTTTCAGCAAATACGGACTTACGCTATCGTCGACAGTAAGAATCCCTTTGAGCAGATGCCCGGGCTCTACCGCCTGGTGCTCTGATGCCATCGCTATTTCCTGTGCTTTTTGCACTGCTTCCTGCGATTTGGTTGTAAAATTATTGATGTTCATAATATTTTCTGGTTTTATGGTTTACATAAAATTCTGATGATCTGTTTTGGTTTTTTTTCTTTGCTGTAGCGGATCGATCAAAATGCAAACCAGATCAAAATCGTGTGTAAAAACATGACAATATGGCGTTTACGTTCCTTGCTTCTGTTAAAATGGCATAATTTACGGGGTAGGGCGGGAGGGATGTGTTTTGCCCTTTGCCCTTTGCCCCCGGCGATTGACTTTTGGCGTTCAGGGTTTGGTATTTTGCGTGTGATCAGGGTTTTTCTTTTGCGTTGATAAAGTAGATGTTGTTGCACGCAATCTCATGAAGATGGTATTCCATTGAAATGTTCTTTCAGTATCTTGGCTTTGCCTGGACCGATGGTCTCAATGAGCTCTTGTTCCGCGGCATTTCTGATGCCCTGCACCGACTTAAACTTTCGGAGAAGAATCGTAGTGGTTTTATCCCCAATTCCTTTTATATCTGCCAATTCTGATTTCAAGCTACCCTTTTCTCTTCTTTTGCGATGGTGTGTAATGCCAAAGCGGTGGGCCTCGTCGCGAAGGTGTTGAATGATCTTTAAAGTCTCCGATTTCTTATCGATATACACGGGTATACTGTCTCCGGGAAAGTATATCTCCTCAAGTCTTTTGGCAATGCCAACAATGGAAATTTTACCTCTGAGGTTGAGTTTCTCCAGGGCAGCAACAGCCGAACTCAACTGCCCCTTGCCACCATCTATTACAATCAGTTGGGGCAGTGATTTTTCTTCTTCCATCAATCTTTTGTATCTCCTGTAAACCACCTCTTCCATCGATGCATAATCGTCGGGGCCGGTTACGGTTTTGATGTTGTAGTGGCGGTATTCCTTTTTAAAAGGTTTTGCATCTCTGAAAACAACCATGGCTGCTACCGGATAACTCCCCTGGGTGTTGCTGTTATCAAAACACTCAATATGTTCGGGTAATTGAGGCAGGTTCAGGTCTTTTTTCATTTGTTCGAGAATGCGCAGGGTGTGCCTTCTGGGATCAACCAACTCTTTTTGTTTGCGCTTTTCCAACCGGTAATATTTGGCATTTCGCTCCGATAGTTCCAGAAGTTTTTTCTTATCGCCCCGCAATGGCACTATATAGCGTACATCGGGCATACGTGTTTCGGGTTTAAAGGGTACTACTATTTCGGGGGCATGACTCTCAAAACGGTTCCTGATTTCTGTAATGGCAATTTCCAGCAATTGTTTGTCTGTTTCTTCCAGTTTCTTCTTCATTTCTACAGTATGCGACTGTACGATGGCACCATTGACCACTTTCAGGAAATTCACAAAAGCATTTTCTTTGTCCGATATCATCGAAAAAACATCCACATTGTTTACCGTGGCACTTACCACCATCGATTTTGACTGGTATTTTTCAAGCAACTCAATTTTGTCCTTTATCATTTGTGCTTTTTCAAACTCAAACGATCCGGCATACTCTTTCATCAGCTCTTTGAGTTGTTGCACCACCGTGTGAAGATTGCCTTTGAGTATTTCGGTAATCTGGTTTATTGTCGTCTGATAATCTTCATGGGTTTGTTTTCCCTCGCATGGGCCCCGGCAATTGCCCATGTGGTATTCCAGACAAACTTTAAACTTGCCGGCTTGTATATTGCTGTCGGTAAGTTTCAGTCGGCAAGTCCGGTACTGAAACAATTGTCTGACGAGTTCCAGCAGGGTGTTCATCATTTTTCCCGAGGCATAGGGGCCGAAATACCTGCTGCCATCGCGAATAACATTGCGGGTGGGGAAAATGCGGGGAAAAGGTTCGTTTTTGATGCAGATCCAGGGAAAGGTTTTGTCATCTTTGAGCATTACATTGTAGCGGGGCTGATACTTCTTGATCAGGTTGTTCTCCAGCAGCAAAGCATCAATCTCGGTATTGACAATAATATGCCTGATGGCGCAGATCCTTTTTACCATTACCATTACCTTGCCCGTTTGTGATCCATCGCGGTTAAAGTAAGAAGATACCCTTTTTTTCAGGTTCCTGGCCTTGCCAATGTAAATGATCTTTTCCTGGTCGTCCAGAAACTGATACACTCCCGGACTCTCCGGGAGTGTTTTTAGGATTGGTTTTAGTTTTTCAGGATTTTGTGCTAAATTACAGGGCATAAAAATTACCAATTGATTTAGGAGGTGATGGGATGGTGTTGGTGAAATTTCTCTAAACGGTATTGCAGATCAGGGAACTGCTCTCTACTGACCAATGACACGCATGCTCTCAGACCTTCTGTTCTTTCACTACCTGTAATGGCCAAAGAGATGGCGCTGATGCCATAATAAACGAATTTCTCAATAAGGTCTTCGCCGGTCATGCCCGGATAGGAGATGGTAAAAAAGAAACCATCAGCCAAAGGGGCATCTTCATCTTTGTCATACACGATCTTGAATCCGTTGTCTACAAACATCTTTTTCATGATCTTTGCTTTTCGGGCATATTCTTTCACATCTTCCCAGAAGTTGTAATCTCCGTTGTTTGCCGCTCTGAGCATGGCAATAAGTGCATACTGTGCAGCATGTGAGGTGCCTGCACTCAGGGCATACAAGGTACCAAAGATCATGGCGTATCCAAACTTGTTTGAGCTGTAATATTTGCAGAGGCCATCAAACGTGTAGTTAAATAATTTATCAGAAATCACCATCATACCTATCCGTTGTCCGGCGTAACTGAATAGTTTGGAGCTGGAGATGAACAGGATATAATAATCAGAGTACTGTGCAATGGAGGGTTGATAGGGCGGTTGCCCCGGTTTGGAGAAATCCTGCCTGAAATCCATGCCTAAATATGCCAGGTCTTCCATGATGATCACACTGTATTTATCACCAATTTCAGCAAGAATCTTTAGTTCGCGGGGGGTGAAACAGATCCATGCGGGGTTGTTGGGGTTGGAATAGAGGATTGCTGAAATATGACCTTTGCTGATGTGTTCTTCCAGTTTTTCTCTTAGTTTTTCACCACGGTAGTTGTAAACATCAAAGCTTTCGTAGGGGATTCCCAAAAGTTTGCATTGTTGCTTGTGCACCGGAAACCCGGGATCCAGAAAAAGGATGGTATTCTGGCCTGATCCTCTGCGCGATGAAGTGAGAAACGAAGCCATACTCCCCTGCATGCTTCCAACTGTAGGGATACATCCTTTGCTGGAAACATCGGCATTGAGAAAGAGCTTTACAAACCGGGATATCTCTTCTTTCAGTGGTTTGATGCCGTCAATGTCGGGGTAGACCGCTGCAACGCCAGCTTTCAAAGCCTCAATTTCTGCTTCTACTCCAATGGACGAGGGTGGCAGCCCGGGGATACCCATCTCCATCCTTATGTACCGCTCTCCGGTTGCCAGTTCAATGTTGTCTATCAACCGCTTGATCTCCCTGATGGATGCTTTACCAACATGGGGTATATTAAGCAGTTCGATTTGCTTTTTTACTTCCTGAAAATCAATTGGTGTTTCTTCTTGCATTTTATGTATTTTTATGTTTTTAATAAGTGTTTGATTTAAGGGGTTTTAGAATGTGGGTGAATACATTCTTTAGGGATGTGCAAAATACTAATTCTTTATTGATTAAAAAAGAAATATTGCGTTACGTCGCTTACCATAATGCCGGCGCTCTGCGCCTCAGAGGGATGGTGGAGGTTATGTGTTTCTTTCGTTCAGTCCGGTAGCGTTTTATTTCTGCAAAGATGACGTTGCGCTGCACCTGTGTTGTCTTTGCGCCTTTGCGCCTTTGCGTGAAACAATAAAGCTTCAATGGAAAACATTCCAGATAAAGAAAACGTAAGTGCCCGGTTATTTTACCCGCCAGGAAATATGGGACATGCTGCAGACCCATGAAAATGCAAATCACAAGTTGTTGGATTTCTGACCGTCGCAATGATGCACAAATTCAACAGGTTGCCATCCAGGGCAAACCTGTATTGGATTGCCCGGTGTAAAACTAAATGATTTACACTGCCACACAATTGTGAAAAATGTTTAGAATTTTAAATAAATACTTATTTTTGATGCATAAATAAAAAAGTAAGATTTAAAAAGGTAAAACCACAAATGCAGATATAGCAGGAAAGTTTGGCACAAATACTAAAACACGCACCTGCAAAATATTAACAGAATAATATCGATTCGATGATAAATAGAGTTAGAAACAAATTTGGGAAATCTGATAAAGTTGATTGGATTTCAGAACGACTTAATGAAATTGAAAATCATAGTAGAAACAATGATACTTTGCCTTTTACGATTGTTGATGTAAGAGATTCTGGATTCCTGACAAAAGTTAAAGGATTATTTTCATATATTTCCTTTTATTATATGCCGTGGAAATATAATGATATTGATTTCTGGAAAGCAATTGCTCCTAAACTGATAGGTGAGAAGTTTTTATGTAAAATCCATAGAATTGACAAAGACCCTATTGCAATTGTTTTAAATGGAGAAATTCCGCCATTTGAAAATGCTGAACTAACAATTGGAGAAGAATACACAGGTCTTATTATTAAAAAAGCAGATTATGGTTTGCTTATTGATATTGGTTACCATTTTGATTGGAAGTGTGGTTCAATAGTAGGTTTGCTGCATAAAACGCAACTTGCAGATAGCGAGAACTTAGACGATTATAAACCAGGGCAGGAAATACAAACGATTTACCATAAACCGAACAAAAAAGGAAAGATATTATTCTGCAATGATAGAGAGAAGGTAGATTGGGAAATTGGAAGACCGCAGAAATTAATAGGTCAGACTACCTGGGCAACTGTCATTCGACACGATGATAATACAACAATTGATTTATTAGTGGAAGGAAAATACAGAGCTCTCTTAAAGGTTGATAAAAATGCTTATGCACCAAAATACCGCAAAGAAATTAAAAGTGCAAAAAACAAACTAAAACATTCGTAGACAATACATTGCGAAGTCATTGGAATGCTGGAAACAGACAAGATGTTAAAAGTGAATTGGCTTACAGAGATTGATACTGATATGGTGGTTGATAACTCAATTGTAAATATTCTGGATAATGAAGCATTAGAAAAATTAATGAAATTGAAAAACAAAAATGAATCGGAATAGTGTCAGCAAGAAAACACTTATTTTTTGTGTCTTTGATAAGAAATCGTCAA
>CAZPVB010000049.1:0-21098 GCA_964589855.1 uncultured Bacteroidales bacterium | reverse complement strand
ATTGTAATACAATGGTTTATAAATATGATATTATCGTTGTGGGAGGGGGGCATGCTGGGTGTGAGGCTGCTGCTTCGGCAGCAAAGATGGGATCGAAAGTACTGCTCATCACTATGAATCTTTCCTCCATTGCCCAAATGAGTTGTAATCCTGCTATGGGAGGTATTGCCAAAGGGCAAATAGTAAGAGAAATTGATGCCTTAGGAGGTCTTACAGGTATTGTTACTGATCATACCATGATTCAGTTTAGAATGTTGAATAAGAGCAAAGGTCCTGCCATGTGGTCACCCAGGGCACAGAGTGATAAATTAATGTTCTCAATAAAATGGCGACAGGAATTAGAAAATATTGATAATGTTTCCTTTTGGCAAGATTCTGTTACGGGTTTAATTTTGGACGATGGCTCTGTTAAGGGAGTTAAAACGAAACATGATTTAAATTTTTATTCCGATTCTGTTATTATTACCAGTGGTACTTTTTTAAATGGAAGCATTCATATTGGTAAAAATTCTTTCCAGGGAGGAAGGTTAGGTGAGAATGCCAGTAAAGGATTATCCGATCATATCAATGAATTGAATATTGAAACCGATCGGATGAAAACCGGAACTCCTGTTCGTGTTGATGGGAGGAGTATTGATTTTGCAAAATTGATAGAACAACCTGGTGATGTTATACCTAAAAAATTTTCCTTTACGAATACTCCTTTATTATCAAATCAATTGAGTTGTTATCTTGCCTATACTGATGATGAGGTTCATGATATTTTAAAAACCGGTTTTCAGGATTCACCACTTTTTACAGGTAGGATACAGGGTACAGGACCGCGCTATTGTCCGAGTATAGAAGATAAAATAGAAAGATTTAGTGATAAGAATAAGCATCAGCTTTTTATCGAACCGGAAGGTCGGAATACCATAGAATATTATGTTAATGGGTTTTCCAGTAGTTTGCCTTTTGATATACAAGATAAAGCGCTGCATAAAATCAAAGGTTTTGAGAATTCTCGTATTTTAAAACCTGGATATGCTATTGAGTATGATTATTTTCCGCCAACACAGCTTTTATATACACTCGAGAGCAAACAAATTGAAAACCTTTATTTTGCAGGACAAGTTAATGGTACTACCGGTTATGAGGAAGCTGCTTGTCAGGGTTTAATGGCAGGTATTAATGCGCATTTAAAGAACAATGGACTAACGCCTTTTATTTTGCAAAGGAGCGAATCCTATATTGGTGTTTTGATTGATGATTTGGTTACGAAGGGGACAGATGAACCATATCGAATGTTTACCAGTCGCGCGGAATTTCGAATTCTATTAAGACAAGATAATGCCGATCACAGGCTTACCGAATACGGTTATAAACTCGGTCTTATTTCCAAAGAAAGATATGAGGAATTTAAAAACAAATATGCTTTTATAGATAAAATTAAAGATGTTGTTAAAGAAACGAAAGTAACGCCAGATGAAATAAACCCTATTTTAATAAAGAAACAAACATCTGTTATCGACACTAAATATAGTTTACATAATATTTTATTACGTCCACAAGTTTCTATTTCTGATTTTTATCACCATCTTAAAATTTTTCAAGATAAGGTTTATTTTCTTTCTAATTATAGATTAACAGAAGAAATTTTAGAATCTGCTGAAATATTGATCAAATATCAGGGATATGTTGATCGTGAAAAAGAAATGGCCGGGAAGATTGCTAAAATGGAAAACATCGTTTTAAAAAACGATTTTGATTACACAAAGTTAAAATCTATTAGTCATGAAGGTCGCGAAAAGCTCATGCGTATCAAACCCCGCACTATTGGGCAGGCTGCAAGGATTAGCGGTATTAAACCAAGCGATATTTCTGTGATTTTAATTCATTTGGGTGTTTGAAGTTGAAATAATGTTTCACGTGAAACATTTTGAGTTTATTATTTACTTTCAGATGTTTATTTTTCTCTTTAAAAAAATTGGAATGTAATGTTTCACGTGAAACATTCAAAAATAACACAATTAGTAGTATAAATGTTTCACGTGAAACATTGTGATTGAAAAACTCATACTATGGATTATTTAACATCTTGCCCTATATGTCTTTCAGAAAAAATCATATTGAAAAGCAAATCACAGGATTGGTTGCTAAGTAAAGAGTATTTCACGGTTATGGAATGTACTGATTGTTCTTTTCTTTTCACCAATCCAAGACCCTCCGCAGATAGTTTGCCCAAATATTATCTTTCTACAGAGTATATATCGCACACCGATTCCAGGAAAAAATTCACCGATCATCTCTATTTTTTAGTGAAAAGATATATGTTTCAAAGAAAGTTTAAATTATTGAAACATTTTCTTTCTGATTCTGACCCTAAATCTCATAAGATCCTTGATTTTGGATGTGCAACCGGTGATTTTGTATTGTTTTTAAGTAAAAAAGGGGTAAAATCTGTGGGTTATGAACCTGAAAAAAATGCGGTTTTAAAAGCAAAAAATAAAGGGATAGATGTAATCGATCATATTTCTCAATTGAATAAAGAAAAATATAAAAACTATTTTTCAATTATTACTTTATGGCATGTATTCGAACATTTACCTGATCCTTCTCAATCTGTTAATCTTTTAAAATCGCTGCTAAATGATAATGGAATAATTGTAATGGCACTACCCAACTATCAATCATTTGATGCAAAATTTTATGGTGCTGATTGGGCTGCCTGGGATGTACCACGACATCTTAACCATTTTAATGAGAAAACAATTTCTTTTCTTATGAAGAAAAAAGGGTTTTCTTTGGTCAAAAAAAAGGGAATGCCATTAGACGCTTTTTATGTTTCTTTATTAAGTGAGAAAAATCTGGGAAATAAAGGGTTTTGGGTGCTTCTAAAAGCATTTTTTGTAGGTTTGTATGCAAATTTCCATGCTGTTGTCAATCAATATCCTTATTCCAGCCAAATTTATATTTTTAAAAAATCCTGATTTTTATGCAAATTCAATCGTTTGTCATTTTGATAAAAATTTGATTAAAACTTGTTCAATTATCTTTTTTGATAAGATGAGATTCTCTTTATACAAATTATAAAATAAAAATTAAGAGTTTCCGCCTCTACGAAGTTGTAAAAATACTCCAGAAAATAGAATATTAGGTATATACCTGACCTTTTGCAATTTATTATTAAAAAGAACTTTTTCAAACGAATCTTTACTGTTACTATGCTTGTTTTTCCGACTTTCAAATTATTCTAAATAAAGATATTTAATCCCGTTTTTTAGTAGAATACGACATAAAAATCAATACTGGCATAGTTTTCGAAGAGTTTGCACATGTTGTAACAATTGAGGTAACAGAAAAATCAAGAGTGTTTTAATATCTTTTTATTGATCCTTACTTTTTGATCTTACTATTTTTAATGCTTGTTTGTTATATTTCTGATTATTATTGTAAAACAGATCATTATCTAATAGCCATACGGGTTAGGGGATGAGTGTATTATTTAATCCATTTTTTTGAATATGCTGAAATATGTTTTTTTTGTTATGAATGATCAGAAAAAAGAATGTTGTATAATCTGTTTCTAATAAATAATTCCACAATTTGATTTCATGAGCCCACTCTGAATAGTTTATTATCCGCTAATTACACGAATTGACACTAATTCAAATATTTAATATTCAGATAATTAAAAACATAGAATTTTCACGAATTTCCAGAAAACTTGTTTTCGGAGTGGACTCATTTCATTAAAATAAAAATATCCTACAAATCGGTTGATGTATATGTTAAATCAATAGATCTATACTCATATGAATGCCTGAAATTTGATCATCCAACGAGAATACAGTTATATTTATGAATATCATGCGTATGCTCATTACTTTGTTCAAAAATTGATAGCCGGATCCTTTTTAAGAATAAATTCTGGTTTGGATATTTTCCTTTTATCTGCTTATTAACGAATTATAATATGAATAAAAAAGTAATTTTTTCCTTAGTACTGGTAATTACTCTCTTCTTGGTGTCTTTTGTTTTATCTTTTTTTCAAAATACATCTCTTAATAAAGAGCAGTTAACTGTTCAATTTCAAAAAAACTTCATTCAAAAGGAGATTGAAACCCAATCATTATTGGATAAAATAACGCAAAATTTTGAAATTAATCAGCTGCAGATACTCGAAAATAAAGATTGGATCGATTATACAAATGAATTGTACAGGAAAAACGGGTTGATTGTTTTTATTGAATCTAATGACTCTATTCATTATTTGTCTCATAATATTTTGCCTGTTACGCATTATGATCTTCCAGAATATAATTTCGGAGTTGAGTTTATAAAAAATGGATGGTATCTGACAAAAAACACAAGGGTAGGGGATTATACCCTTTGGTCTGCTTTTTTAATAAAAGAAAAATACAATTATAACAACCGGTTTTTAAATAATGAATTTCACCCTGATTTTAAAATTCACGATAAGGTACAAGTTTCGTTAAATGCCGCAGTAGGTGAAATGATCTATTTTGAGAATGGAGATTATGCCCTGTCTCTTCTCTTTCCTGACGAAGAAAACTTATTGATCAAAAATACATTTATACATTGGATTCGTATTATAATTAATATAATTCTCATTTTTTCTATCCTCTTGTTTGGAATTGAATTCATTCAATTTTTAACACGAAATCAATCTTTTTTACTTCGATTTTCTTTTATATTTACCTTCCTGATATTTCTTCGTTGGGTTATTTTTTATTTTAAAATTCCTTACGTTTTACATCAAAGTGAACTTTTTTCAGCTCAGTATTACGCGCTTAATTATTATTTTCCATCATTAGGAGATTTATTACTACATGTCATCTTTTTTAATGTTCTTCTCTTTTACCTCTTCCTTCATATTCCTAAAGTTATACCTGCATCCAACGTTATAAACAGGTTTAAAAGCATTTTATTCGTTTCTTGCTCTTACTTAATAATTGCTTTTTATTCTTTTCTGCTTGTTATATTCATTCATGGACTTGTTTTAAACTCACATTTATTACTGAATGTGTATTTTATTTTTGACGTAAATATCTATAATATTCTTGGATTCGTTATTCTTGGATTATTTTTTCTCAGTTTTTATTTTTTGAAAAATATAATATTATATTTTCTTCAATCTTTTGTTTTCACCAAATCTAACCTTCCTCTTTTCTGGTATTCATATGCTGTTGCCATCATCTTTTTCTTTATTTTTTTCGATCAATACTTTTTATTGTGGATATTTCTATTTTCTACTGCACATTTCTATTTTCTTGTGGTATTCAAAAGATCAGGAGAAAGATCATTTTCGGGATATTTGATTCTGTTTTTTTTGTATGCGTTGATTTCCACTTATGCATTACACATTTTTAATAACGAAAAGGAATATTCGCAAAGACAAAATTTAGCTTTAAAAATATCATCCGAGCAAGATCCTGTTGCTGAATTTTTATTTTATGAAATTGAGTCTGATCTCATGACCGATGGATTCCTTGAATCGCTTGTTATAAATGATCCCTATAATGAAGAGGAAATTCTTAACTACCTGAAAAATAACTATTTCGGAGAAATTAGTTTAAAATATGATATGCAGGTAACAACCTGTACAGAAAAGGAAAAGTTAATCATTAAACCTTTTAACGAAGAGGTTATGTGTTATGATTACTTCAACTTCTTTATTGAAAAGTATGGTAAGACAACAATGAGTGAGCATTTTATATATCTTGATAACAATACAGGAAGAAACAGTTATATCACTCCGATTTTTTTTCAGGATCCAGGCAACCCGGAAATCAAGTATACCGTATTTCTTGAATTTGAATCGAAATTCATTCCTCATGAATTAGGCTTTCCCGAATTGCTAATTGATGAACAGATCGATATATCCCGAAACCCGGGTGAATACTCATATGCCATTTATAAAAATGATGTTATGACGCATAAATTTGGGTCTCATCTTTTTAATCTTAATGCACAGTCGTATGATTATGATGAAAATGAAACATTCAATTTAATTCATAAAGATAAATACAGCCATTTACTTTACCAAAGAGATGCCGAAACACTTATTATTGTTAGTAAACCAAAAGATTCGTTTCTGGAAAAAATAGCTCCCTTTTCATATTTGTTTATTGTGTTTATTTTACTATCTATTGCTGTATATTTACCAGGTATAAAGCACTCTTTTGTAAATGTCTTTCACTTTAATTTCAAAAAACGACTGCAAAGTTTTATGATCGGTATTGTACTGATATCTGTACTTTCAATAGGAGGTGTTTCAGCAGGATTTATTTATAATATTTATAACGATAAAAATATATCATTTATTAATGAAAAGGCACATAGTATTCTTATTGAAATGGAAAACTTACTCTCCTCAGAACCTTATCTCAACACGGATTATCAGGAGTACTTAAATGGTATATTGTTAAGATTATCAAATGTTTTTTTTACTGATATTAATCTTTTCGATCCCAGTGGATATTTAATCGCCTCCTCACGCATGAGGGTATTCAATGAAGGATTGGTTGCATCTCACATGCACCCGGTTGCGTTTTATGAACTTAATCATAATAAGAAAAGTTTGTTTATTCATAATGAGAAGATTGGTGAATTAAACTATTTGTCTACCTATGTGCCGTTGATGAACATGAATAATGAATTGATTGCTTATATCAATCTTCCTTATTTTGCCAAGCAAAGTGAATTGCGAAACGAAATATCTTATTTTCTTGTTGCTTTCGTCAATATTTATCTCATATTATTGCTTGTAACACTTATCATTGCTTATTTTATCTCCGATTATGTTACGCGACCCCTGCAAATCATCAGAAACAATTTGTCAATGATCCGTTTTGGCAAAACCAATCAGAAAATAGAGTGGACCAGGAAAGATGAAATTGGTCAGTTGATAGGTGAATACAACCGTATGATTGATGAGTTGGAAGCCAGTGCAGAGCTACTCGCCAGAAGTGAAAGAGAAAGTGCCTGGAGAGAAATGGCTAAACAGGTTGCTCACGAGATTAAAAATCCTCTTACACCGATGCGACTTAATGTGCAATACCTGGAAAGAGCCTGGAAATCGAAAGAAGAGAACTGGGATGAACGCCTTGAGAAGTTTACTAAAAGTATGGTTGAGCAAATCGATACCCTGGCAGTTATTGCCAGTGAGTTTTCTGACTTTGCCAAAATGCCTGTGAGCACTAAATTTGAAAAGATTGATTTAAGAGAATTAATTGTACAATTACCCGATCTTTACCAGGGATATGACAATCTTACGCTGGAGTATTCTCTGCCGGATAATCATCAACCCATGATGATTCTGGCTGACAGGAAACAGCTTCTGAGGGTTTTTAACAATTTAATTAAAAATGGCATTCAGGCTTATGACAGAAACCAGGAGGCAATGATCTCCATTCAATGTCAGATGGAGGATAATTTTATTCGTGTTGAAATTATCGATTTTGGAAGGGGTATACCAGAGGATCAGAAAGAAAACATATTCCAACCCTATTTTACTACAAAAAGCTCAGGAACGGGCTTAGGATTGGCGATGGTGAAGAGTATTTTATCAGGTTTCAATGCAAATATAACTTTTCGATCAGATGTTCGAAAAGGAACAACTTTCATTATCCGGTTTCCCAGATAAGAGGAATTGAAAAATATTGATAAGATATTGGACTGCGTATAAAAGAGATTTTTTTAGACTTTATTATAAACGCTACTTAAAGTCTTTAATTATTGATAAACAATTGGTTCTGTTTCTCCTTTCATCACCATAAGCCCGTTCATGGCCAATGCTCTCATTTCATCTTCACCGGGGTATACGTAAACTGGCGATATATGCCGGATACGTTCCGTGAGATGATCAACAAAAGGTTTACCGTAAGCGATCCCCCCGGTTAGCAAAATAGCATCTACATCACCTTTTAATACACATGACATCGCACCGATTTCCTTGGCTACCTGATAAGCCATCGCTTCATAAATAAGTTTTGCTTTTTCATCTCCTGCGGCAGATTTTCTCTCAATCTCGTAAGCATCATTGGTACCCATGTAAGCCACCAATCCCCCTTTGCCGGTGATCATTTTTGATATTTGATCTTCGGTATATTTCCCACTGCAGCATAACTTTACAAGTGCGCCTACGGGCAGTCCGCCGCTTCTTTCCGGAGAAAAAGGCCCCTCACCATCAAGTGCATTATTAACATCAATCACACGACCTTTATGGTGTGCCCCTACACTGATACCTCCACCCAAATGAGCCACAATAAGATTAAGCGCTTCATATGTTTGTGCAACTGCACGTGCATGTTGCCGGGCGATGGCTTTTTGGTTCAGTGCATGAAATATGGAAACTCTTTTGATTTCAGGATGACCAGAAATACGGGCAACTTCGTCTAATTCATCTACTACAACAGGATCGGCAATAAAAGCGCGTGCATCGGGAAGAGACGTGGCAATATCATGAGCGATCAATCCCCCCAGATTACTGGCATGCTGTCCTAAAACCCCAATTCTGAGGTCTTTGATCAAAGCCTCGTTCATCTCGTAAACTCCCGATTTTATTGGTTTTACTAATCCTCCCCGACCCATCACAACTCTTATCTGATCTACTTCTATGCCCGCTTGGTCTAATTCTTCTAAAATGATCTGCTTCCTGAACTCATATTGGTCAGTTATTTTTTCATATTTCTCGATCTCTTCACGGTTATGTCTTATGGTTTTTAAAAATACTTCTTTGCTGTTTTTAAAAACCGCGATTTTCGTGGAGGTAGATCCGGGGTTTATGGCTAGTAACAATTCTTCTTTCATGATATTATGTTTTTTACTGTTCTGAAAAAGATTACCTGATAAGTAAATATAAATTCGTAATGTATATAAGCACCAAAATAATCAAAATATGGGTATATAAAAAGAGGTTAGAAACACTTATCAGGCATTCAAAATTACACACAAACATTATTCACTTTTTCATGCATTGCAACTTTCGGTAAAGAACATCCTGAAATCCTAAGCATTTTTACCTTATTGTGAAGGATTCATACAGGAAATCTTATCTGATTGCAATCATAATCTGTTTTTTTGATTGAGCCAACAAATCATGTTGCTGCTGCAGCGAGCGCTATACTGTTGAGTTTGGTTTCATCGGTATCTGCTCTGCTGGTTAAAACAATGGGTGCTTTCGCCCCAACGATTACCGCGGCACAGGAGGCATTTCCGAAATAAATGAGACTTTTATATAAAGCGTTGCTTGTTTCAAGATCATGCCCAACCAAAAGATCTGCGTCTCCTGCCACAGGACTTATGATCTTTTTTATTTCAGCGCTTTCTTTACTGATGGCATTATCCAGTGCCATGGGCCCATCAATAATACAGTTGGCGATCTGTCCTCTTTCGGCCATTTTTGACAATGCGGAGGCTTCAACCGTGGAAGATATATCCGGATTTACTGTTTCCATGGCACTCAATATTGCTACTTTTGGGTTGGTGATCTGTAAACGATTTAAATAATTAACCGAATTTTTGATGATCGAAGTTTTTTCTTTTAACCCAGGTGCCACATTCATAGCGGCATCGGTAAGTGCAAGTATTTTATGGTAGTTTTTCAATTCAAAAAGTGCCAGATGCGATAATAATTCACCGGATCTCAATCCCCAGTCTTTATTTAATACAGCCTTCAGTAAAATGGATGTACTCAGGTTTCCTTTCATAACAATATCGGCTTTACCTTCTGAAACCATTCTTACTGATATTTCGGCAGCAGTGCCTACATCTTTTTCGTTGTATACAGAAATGGAAGATAAATTGATTCCACTTTTTTCGGAGATATGCAGAATCTCTTCTTTGTTGCCGACAAGGATCAAATCGATAATTTTTTTTTCAAATGCATTGACAGCTGCCTCAAGTGCATTTTTATCCTGCGCTGCTGCAAGTACCATGGTTTGTCTTTTTTTGTGCTCGTTAGACAAAAAAAGCGAGGACAATTTTTCTGACATGTTTTAGGATTTTAGGGTTGTGTTTTTTATTTGCACAAAATTACAAACTTAAATGATTTTAATATGCATCTGTTTATCGTTTTATTGATCTCACGAACCCACTTTTTTGAAATTTCTATTTTCTTATGCCACACATCAAGCTATTTACTCTGCCAATAGATAATTTTTATTATCTCAATTGCATCTTTACCTTTGTATTCTTTTCTGCATTTGAAAAGCATATGATTGTAAAAACATAACAAAAGGTTCACAAACAAAATCCCTGATTTATAGTTTATTTTGCGTAAGAATTATTGATTATAATTACATGCATTTAAATGATAATTCATCAAAAGAAAAATGTATAAGAATAAGTTTGAAAGTATTATTTTTTTAAAGTAAAAGATGGACAGTCAACATCAGAAAATTGTATCCTTTTTCAGGTTTCGTAAAATCATCATTCCGGTATTGTTGGGTTTGGGGGTTGCTGCTTATCTGCTGATTTCCAATTTTAACAAGGAGGCGTTTATAAATATCAACTGGGTTTTTCAAACGTATGTTTTTCTCTTCCTGGCTTTGCTGATGATGGTGGTTCGAGATGTAGCATATATGTACAGGTTGAGGGTACTTACCGATGGTCAGATAACCTGGCGACGTAGTTTTGATGCCATCATGTTATGGGAGTTTTCATCAGCGGTCACTCCCTCCATCATTGGAGGTTCTGCAGTTGCCTTGTACATTATAAACAAAGAAGGGATATCAATGGGCAGAACTACTGCCATCGTCATGGTAACTGCACTTTTAGACGAGCTCTTTTATATCCTTATGGTTCCGCTTATCATACTTATTGTTGGTACCCAACAATTATTTACAAGCGGAGGTGAGTATGTTTTTTTTAATACCCAATTTGGCACACAGGGTATTTTTATTCTTGGATACCTTTTTATTCTTGTTCTTACCAGCATTATTGTTTATGGTATATTTCTTAACCCGAGGGGACTTAAATATTTACTTATCAATATTTTTAAATTGCCCATATTACGCAAATGGAAAAAATCTGCCATAGAAACCGGCGATGAAATTATTATTACATCAAGCGAAATGAAAGGGAAACCATTCATTTTTTGGATCAAAGCTTTTGGAGCTACCTTTTTATCCTGGACTGGCCGGTTTTTAGTCATCAATTTTATCATTATGGCATTTATCTCCGGACAAGATCAATTTTTGATCTATGCCAGACAGTTGGTTATGTGGGTGATATTGCTTATTAGCCCTACTCCCGGGGGAAGTGGTGTTGCTGAACTTGTCTTCGATGGGTTTTTGGGTGAGTTTATCCCAACTGGTCTTACTGGCGCACTTGGCTTGTTGTGGCGCCTTATCAGTTATTATCCGTATCTGTTTATTGGAGCTATTATTTTACCCACTTGGTTGAAAAGAGTATACAGTAAAAAAGTGAAAAACAATTCCTGATATTTTTTGCTTCAGTTGAAAGCCTATTGAAACACTGGTAGGTTTTGGTAGGTTTGATCATCAAACTTATATTTCCATGCCTGCTGCCAAAATTCAGTAAATTTGCACTTTATTTTTCTTGATGCTGCATTATGAACTGGAGTGAAATTATTTTGGTTTTAGGAACAGGCTTTATTACAGGTATTATAAATACACTTGCAGGTAGTGGTTCTTTGATCAGTTTGCCCGTTTTGATCTTTATCGGGTTGCCTCCTCATGTTGCTAATGGTACCAACCGTATCGGGATACTTTTCCAGAATATTGTAAGTTCTTATCACTTTTACCGCAAAGGTATACTCGATATTAAAACAGGCATAAAAATCGCCCTTCCTTCCATACTTGGTTCTGTTTTGGGCGCATTCATTGTGCTTGAGCTAAGCGAAAGAGTTATAGAAATTGCAGTGGCGGTGGTTATGTTTATAATGCTGATACCATTATTATTGAAACCATCAGGTTGGTTGCACGGAAAAAAGGAAACCTCCCATGAGCATAAAAGTTTTCTGATAACATTTGTTTTCTTTTTTTTTATTGGTATATATGGAGGATTTATCCAGGCGGGTGTTGGCATTTTTCTTTTGTCGGCGCTGGTCTTGTACGAAGGATTTGATCTTGTAAGGGCAAATGCTTTAAAAGTATTCATAAATCTTATATTTACACCTTTTGCACTGGCCGTTTTTGTTTTTAATGATCAGATTAATATTTTGGCCGGACTTGTGCTTGCAGTAGGAAATTCTGCCGGAGCTTATGTAGCCAGTAGATATGCTGTGAAAAAGGGGGCGGGCTTTGTGAGATATGTACTGATAACCGTTATTATACTTGCCGGAATAAAGTTGTTGTTTTTCCCGTGATGATTGATAAAGAAAACCGGGCTCTAAATTTTTGAGTATTTTAAGTGAGAAAAAAAATGAAGAATGAAAATTAAAGCAACAACTCCATGATTCAACAATTGAATAGCACAATTGTCGTAGCATTAAATGATCCATTAATGATCAACAGAAATACCATAAAAGAAATGTATGGTGAAAGGAATAATAAGAGGAATATATTATTTGGCGTCTGAATAATCGTAGTGCCCGGATACAGGCATTAGGCAGTTTTGAATATCAAAGAAGGTGATGAATAAGAATGATTGTTTATTACAAAAGTATAAGGAAGAAACCAGAAATTGTAAAAAGACACTCATCACTTACTTCGCGCACTTTTAAAGATGATGTTAAAAACTGCTTTAAAGAAATAATTCACGTCTGTTATCCAGCCTAGCTTTTCATAACTTTCCAGGTATTTTTTTTCAGACTCAACTATTTCGTCAAAACAACCCGGCAAATCTGCATAGTAAGGTGGAATGAGGCCCGGGCGTATTCTGTGGCGTATTTTAGCAACATCATCAGGGTATAAACTTAAATAATGCTTGCTGATAGGTCTTACCCCAACAAGTTTAAGATCCCTTTTCAGCACATTGAACAACATAGGCAGTTCATCTATCCATAATTTGCGCATGATTTTACCAAATGCGGTCACCCTGAAGTCATCCTTAAATTTGCCTCCATCATCCAGGTTGTTTTTTTCATATACATATTTCTGCAGATATTCCGAGTATGGATACATTGTTCGAAACTTAAAAACCTTGATGGGTTTTCCATTTTTTCCTGTTCGGGTCATACCAAAAACAGGTCCGTAGGAGGGCGAAAGGTCATATACTGGTCTGGCTACTTTTTTAGCAACAAAATACAACAGGTAGTTTTTTGTTTCTTCATGCACGATCTCAAAGCCGCACGAATATAACCTTCCTAATGTCTCTGCTCTGCTGATCACACGGTTTCTTCCGCCGGTGAGTGCAAAATATATTTGCTTTGTAAAAGGTAATTTGGGTATTACTCTTTTAAAAACATAGTCGCCCAGATAGTACATTCGGTTTATTATACCCGGAAATTTGTTGAGTAGTCGTTTTTCACGCAATTCGAGCGTTTCAACACATCCAATAAAATTTGAATTGCGAGGAATATTTTCATTCACCGCTTCAAAAAATTTGTTTATTCGCCGTATATCATTGATCTTTTTTAGATTGATGATCGTGGCAATTTCACGTTTCGATAATTTATGGATATTAAATAAAGTTGTAGTAGATAATATCTGTGTTTTTTTATCGTTTACATCAGCATAGTTGCATATTAGATTAAATGCATCTTCACCGGATTCTTCGATAATGATCTTTTCGATGTTTGAAAGTGTTCTGGATTTTACCTTTACAGGTGCCTCCAGCAATTCCCCAACATATACTCCATTTTCCATAAATTACTGTTTTGTTTTGGTAATTTTTTGGTTTTGTTTTGTCAATATAATCGGTATTAGAAAATTTCGTCACAAAGATTACAAAAGTAGTTTGATAAAAGATTAAAATATTCAGTGTTTTACTTAAAAACCAAGGAATTCAAATTCATTTTCTTATATTTCAACAACTTGATTTTCACTAACTTTCACCAGAATTACTTTTCCCAGTTGCTCAAGACGAATCAGAATATTCTTTTTGTTATTATAATAAACCATTTCTGCCCTGAAACCTCTGAGGGGTCCTTTTATGATTTCTACCATCGTTCCTGGCTCCAGTTTTTTATCAACCGTTTCTGTTTCTAATTCATTCGATAAGAGCCATTTTATTTCTTCAATTTGTTTATCAGATATAACCGCTGGTTTACCTTCAAAGGATATAAATCTTACCACGCCCTGGGTATTCAAAACATCAAAATGCTCTTTTTCATTTATTTTTATAAAAACATAAGAGCTAAAAAGAGGCAGGTATACCCATTTTTTCCGATCACTCCATTTTCGTAAACTTTTCACCAAAGGCAAATAACATTCAATATCTTTATCTGATAAAAATTTTTCAACTCTTTTTTCATATCGTGGTCGTGTATAAACGACATACCATTTTTTTTGTGTCATACCCCTATTAAAAAGTCAGGCAAAATTAATACATTTTGAGACTAACGCAAAATTATTTTGAATTATCGATGTTTAGCATTCTTCAAAAGTAAATATTGATAGCATACTATGACCATTTTATCAACCCCTTTTAAAAAGTTTTAAGTCTTCTAAAATCGCATCAACATCTAATTTCGTTGTGCACAACAAATAAATACTTTTAGCTGAAATCACCCATCTTCATTCAAAATTAATACATTTTCTCAAAATTGTAATCAAACCAGGACAACATTTCAAATAGCATTTGAGCAATGAAAAAATCTGAAAAAGTTTTTTTAATACCTTTGCCAGAAATTTATTTCGAATACAAAATTATAACAAACCGTTGTGAAATCCTTTGATTGATCATTAATTTAGTATTAAATATAGTCATATATACTTCTTTTATTAAAATATAATTTCAATACAATATATATGAGTGCCGGGGGTTCAGCAAATGGTTGATTTTTGCTGCTTAGACTACCATTGGTGAGTGTCACATAAGAATTAGCAGTTTTTGAACTTAACAAATAAAAGCATAAGGAGAAATTCAATCATAAAAATAAAAACAAATGGCTAAATTTGGACTCATTGGAGCTGCCGGATATATTGCTCCCCGGCACATGAAAGCAATAAAAGATACCGGGAATCATTTGTTGGCAGCGCTTGATCCTTTTGATAGCGTCGGAATAATCGATAGTTTTTTCCCTGATGCCGATTTTTTTATTGAACCGGAGCGTTTTGACCGACACCTCGATAAATTGCGCCGTACAGGCAGATCGGCTATTGACTATGTTAGCATTTGCTCGCCCAATTTTTTGCATGATTCGCACATTAGAATGGCATTGCGTAATCAGGCAAATGCAATTTGTGAAAAACCACTGGTTTTAAATCCCTGGAACATTGACGCTTTGGCACAGATTGAAAAAGAAACAGGAAAAAGAATTTTTAATATTCTTCAATTGCGCCATCACCCGGCTGTAACAAAACTTAAGGAAAAAATTGATCAGGCTCCACACGATAAAATTTTTGATATAGACCTAACCTATATCACTTCGAGGGGGGCATGGTATTTCTACTCCTGGAAAGGGGATATTCAAAAATCAGGAGGCATTGCTACCAATATTGGAATTCATTTTTTTGATATGCTCGCGTGGATCTTTGGTGAACCAACCCAGAATATCGTTCATATTAACGATGGTCATAAAGCTGCTGGCTTTTTACAACTTAAAAAAGCAAGGGTAAGATGGTATCTCAGTGTCGACAGAAAAGATCTGCCTTCTGAAGTTGCCCAAAAAGGACAGTATACCTTCAGATCTATCAAGGTTGATGGTGAAGAGTTTGAATTTAGCGGTGGGTTTACTGATTTGCATACACGCACGTACGAAAATATTTTGAAAGGCAACGGATTTGGACTGGATGCTACCCGAACAAGTATTGTGATTGCCCACGAGATCAGAAACCTTACTCCCTCTGGTCCTAAAGGTGAATACCACCCAATGATCAAATTGAAAAGTTAATGCAACTGAAAAGTAAAATCAAATGATAAAAACATTCGTATGGGGATGAAGAATATTCTCCAGCAACTATGCTTAGCAATAAAAATCATCATTTAAAGTATATCTAACACTGGATTTCTTTACTATTTATATCTTCGCATTCGAAAAAATGAAAAGCACCCTCTGACTTATTTTACCAGGGGATGATTTTTATCTTTTTAGTGATTTTTTTGATCATCCAATCATAACCAATCCGTTCATATTCTGTAATTATTACAATTTTTTATATGGTATGATGAAGAATCTTTTGTTTTTAATATGCTGGGTTTTTATTGCTTTATTCTTTTCTGGAAAGGTAGTACCTCAAACACTATCAGATGAATCAGAGATAACTCTTTTAACAGCCAGCCCCGGCGATGAACTTTATTCTGTTTTCGGGCACAGTGCTGTAAGGGTTGTTGATAGTATAAATCAATTAGACATGGTATTCAATTATGGTACCTTTGATTTTAATACACCCAACTTTTATCTGAAATTTATCCGGGGAAAACTTCTTTATAAACTTTCTGCATACCCGACAAGATATTTTATTTTGGAATATCAGAGCGAGGGAAGGGCGCTGTTTGAGCAAACCTTTAATCTGACAACCAATGAAAAACAGCGAGTCTATGATTTTTTAATGGAAAATGCAAAACCAGAAAATGCTTACTATCATTACGATTTTTTTTATGACAATTGTGCTACCAGAATTCGCGATCTGGTTGATACAATCCTGAAACCTTCATGGCCAGATTATTATGTTCAATCTCCTGAAGTTATTCATCATATTAAGACAAGTTTTGATCAGGAATTTACATACGAGCCAGATTTGAATAAAGTGAGGTCTTTCCGGGATATGCTTCAACCTTTTTTGGTAAATATGCCCTGGAGTGCCTTTGGCATTGATTTGGCGTTAGGCTTGCCTGCCGACAAAATTGCCACACCGTCGGATTTTATGTTTTTACCTGATGAAATGCTCATATCTTTTGCTTTTACAAGTTTGCCCGATGCAAATCCTTTGATTTATCAAAATCATGTATTGCTTGAGAAATCGAGTCCACTGTCACCTGCCGCATTCTTAACCCCCCTAAAGGTTTTTTGGGCACTGTTCATATTTTCACTCCTCACTTTCTGGTTTAAAAAAATCAGAATGTATTTTGATCTCACATTTTTTACCCTTATTGCCATCACTGGCATCTTTATTCTTTTTCTGTGGTTTTTTACAGATCATGTTGCCACCAAAACGAATTTGAATCTTTTCTGGACACTGCCCACCCATATTTATTTTATCTGGGCATATTATTTTTCTGCTGAACGATATCCGGTGAAATTATATTTTAAACTGGTATCTGTATTGTCTTTTCTGATTCTTGTATTCTGGAATTTTATCCCACAAGATTATAACAACGCCTTTATTCCTTTGGTACTTATCATTGCTTACAGATCTTTTCTTCTGGGGTTTCCTGAAGTGTTGAGCCACTTTTCACGCCAAAAGAAAGGAAGAAAACAGGATTTGGATATCTGAACCGAGCCATGACAAAAATTTCACACACACGCAGATGATTTGATTTCGCAGCATGGATAAAAACACAAAACCGGAGTTTTGGCGAGCTTCCCCTTAAGAAAAGAACGGGGCAGGCATCTGACCGATTTAATCAAATTATAGATGCAATCAAAATATTCATGATGGCAAATATTCCAATGATTTATTTTTAGTACATAAAGCAGATTTGACCGTATAAAATTTGCTGGTATTCATTCCATCAAAAAAAAAAAATTGCAGACTTTTGAACGATAGAATAATTTTATAAACAGATAAAAAACAAAAGGAAATAATAACTACCTTTGCACCCTGCTAAAAAAAGAGCGTTTTATCAACACCCATATCGAAAATTTATCAACAAATTAATGTTGATAAATTTGGGTGAGTAAAAAAATTATCTTAATTTTGCACCCCTTTTAAGAATAATGAGTGCTTTAAAAATAACAAATACAGCAAATTAAGCAAAAGATGAATACATTAAGTTATAAAACAGTTTCTGCCAATAAGCAAACTGTAACGAAAGATTGGGTACTTGTTGATGCCGAAAATCAGGTTTTGGGGCGTTTGGCCAGTAAAGTAGCGAAAATGATTCGCGGTAAACATAAAGTAAACTTTACACCCCATGTAGATTGCGGAGATAATGTAGTAATCATTAATGCCGAAAAAATACAACTAACTGGCGATAAGTGGAATCAGAAACAATACATTCACCACACCGGATATCCCGGGGGGCAGCGTTTTACATCAGTAAAACAAATGCTGGCAAAAAAACCCACCGAGATCGTTAGAAAATCGGTAAGGGGTATGCTTCCCAAAAATCGTCTTGGAGACGCACTCATTAATAATGTTCATATTTATGCGGGCGCCGAACATCCGCACGAAGCCCAGCAACCCACCCAAATAAACCTTAATACAATCAAATAAGCATGGAAGTTATCAACAAAATTGGACGTAGAAAAACTGCCGTGGCAAGGGTTTATCTGCAACCCGGCAACGGTGAAATTACCATCAATAAGAAAAAACTCAACGACTATTTTACCACAAGTATTCTTCAGTACGTTGTAAACCAACCTTTTGAAATAACCGGCAACCTGGGTAAATATGATGTTAAAGTAAACCTTGACGGGGGCGGTATCAAAGGACAGGCAGAAGCACTAAGACTGGCAATTTCCAGAGCATTGGTCGAGATCAATGGGGAGTGGAGACCTGCTCTTAAATCTAAAGGTTTAATGAGAAGAGACCCACGCATGGTTGAAAGAAAAAAACCAGGTCAGAGAAAAGCAAGGAAGAAATTCCAATTCAGTAAACGTTAATCTTATCAGGAAAATATTTTTAAAATGGCTAGAACCAATTACAACGAACTTTTAGACGCCGGTGTACATTTCGGACACCTTAAAAGGAAGTGGAACCCCAATATGGCGCCCTATATCTTTATGGAAAGAAACGGCATCCATATTATAGACCTGAATAAAACCATCGCCAAAATTGATGAGGCTGCCAACGCTCTCAAACAAATTGCTAAATCAGGCAAAAAAATTCTTTTTGTGGCAACCAAAAAACAAGCAAAAGATGTTGTTTCGCAAATCGTGAAACAAGTAAACATGCCCTACGTAACAGAAAGATGGCCCGGTGGGATGCTAACCAATTTTGCTACCATCAGAAAAGCAGTGAAGAAAATGTCTGCTATCGACAAAATGTCAACTGATGGAACATTCGAAAACATTTCGAAAAAAGAAAGACTACAGATTACACGCGAAAGAGCGAAACTGGAAAAACAATTTGGCTCCATTGCTGATCTTTCAAGATTGCCCGCAGCAGTTTTCATCATAGATATCATGAAAGAACATATTGCTGTTGCTGAAGCACACAAACTTAATATCCCTACTTTTGCCATCGTTGATACAAATTCAAACCCTAATGAGGTGGATTTTGCCATACCTGCCAATGATGATGCCTCTAAGTCTATTTCTATTATTCTGAAAACTATGGTTGATGCCATTCAGGAAGGATTAACAGAAAGAAAACTTGAAAAAGATAAAGCCGCCGAAGATGAGGAAAGAGAAGCGGAAGAAGAACAGGAAAAAATTGTGGAAGGCGCTTCTATTTCTGAGGCAGAGGATCTGGAAGAGGATCAGTCTGATGCAGCCAAACTCAGAAGAAAGGCAAAACCAAGAAACGAAGAAGAAGGTGAAGGGCACGGAGCGAAAAAACAGGTGAAGTCACCAAGAGGTGGGGTTGCAGGAAAAAGACCCAGAAAATAACTTAATCGTACATTTTTAACCCCTTAAAATAAAGATAATACAATGGCAAATATAACTGCTGCTGAAGTGAATAAATTGCGCAAACAAACGGGCGCAGGTATGATGGATTGCAAAAAAGCACTCGTAGAAACAGACGGTGACTTCGAAAAAGCAATTGATATTCTCAGAAAAAAAGGTCAGAAACTTGCTAACAACAGAGCAGACAGAGCTGCCAATGAAGGCGTTGTGCTTGCCAAAGTTTCTGATGATAAAAAATCTGCAGCAATCATTATGTTCAACTGCGAAACAGATTTTGTTGGCAAAAACCAGGAAACAATTGATTTTACACAAAAATTACTTGACCTGGGACTCGAAAAAGGATGTAAAAGCGCAGAAGAACTCAATGCAACTGTTGTGGAAGGTAGACCTGTTAGTGAGCATGTCACAGATATGATTGGAAAGACAGGTGAGAAACTTGAACTTGCTCAGTTTGAAATCATTACCGGCGAAGCTACATATGCCTATATCCATCCGGGTAACCGGGTAGCTTCTATTGCCGCCTTCAACAAAGCAGGTGTAGATGATCTTGATACCGCAGGCAAGGATGTTGTTATGCAAATTGCTGCCATGGCGCCAGTGGCGCTTGATAAAGATGCAGTACCTGCTGATGTAATCGAGAGGGAGATCGAAATAGGGAAAGATCAGGCACGCCAGGAAGGAAAACCAGAAGATCTTTTGGAAAAAATTGCATTAGGTAAATTAAATAAATTCTACAAAGAGAGCACACTACTCAATCAGGAATTTATTAAAGACAGTAAAAAAACTGTAAAACAAATGCTTGCTGGGTATGATAAGGATCTAACCGTTATCGATTTTAAAAGATATGCTTTGTCCTAACCGGAGCACAATGAACATAAAATATGAATTTCAGAAGGGATATATTTCAGTATATATCCCTTTTTTCATGTTTGATGTTTTGATTAATCTTGCAAAAGGTATTCTTTTTTGTGTGCAAGATTCCCAAAATGAGTGCAAATCGGACACCAATATCCCTTTTATTGCAACAACCAAAAACATGCTATCAATGCGGACTTTAATAAACAAAACACCGAAATCGGACATTACAGACAAACACCATAAATAATAAAATTGTAAGCAGATGAACCGAGCCATGACAATAGTATTGATACACACGCGGATGATTATTGGGGTAATGGCAAAGCGCGTAGCGCTGACATTATCGGGTTCTGATTAAGAAAAACAAACACCTCATAATCAAAATATTGAAAATTATAAACAGATGAACCGAGCCATGACAAAAATTTTGACACAC
>CAZPVB010000048.1:0-21146 GCA_964589855.1 uncultured Bacteroidales bacterium | reverse complement strand
TTTTGGCGAGCTCCATCTGACCTATTTAATCAAATTATAAACAGATGAAAAGAAAACTGCCTTACGGTTCAGCAAATTTTGAAGAAATAGCCACCGGAAATTTTTATTATGTAGACAAAACAATGTATATAGAAAAACTGGAAGATGTCAAATTCCCTGTTTTTCTTCGCCCTCGCCGGTTTGGTAAATCGCTGCATACTGAAATGTTGCGCTGTTACTATGATTTGAAAATGAAAGACCGGTTCGGTGAAATTTTCGGAAACCTTTATATCGGCAAAAACCCAACGGGCAATCAAAATAAGTTTTACTTTCTAAAATTCAATTTTTCCGGTATGTATGCTTTTGCTGAAATGGACGAGCGCGAATTGAAAAAATCTTTTGATAGACATATAGCCGATAGCCTTGCCGGATTTTTATTGTATTATAAAGAAGAATTTACTAATTATAAAGAGGAGGTAAATGTAATAAAATCATCACTTTACGATGATGCCGCTTCCGCTTTTGGCAATGTTTGTCAATTAATTGGCGGCATTGGCGGTAAACTTTATCTTGCAATAGATGAGTACGACGCACTCACCAATGCTATTGCCATTCGATACCGGCACACCAATTCGGATGACAATATGTACTTGCGTATTTTGAACAAAGGTGGATTTTTTCGCACCTTTTTTGAAGCACTAAAGGCACAAACCGATAATGTAATCCACCAGATTTATATTACAGGCATATTACCCATCACCATCTCTGACATGAAAAGCGGTTTTAATATTGCAAGCTGGATACAGTTGGATGAGGGATTTGGATCCATGCTCGGCATTTCAGAAAACGAATTTGATGATTTTATAAATGAAGTTTATGCAGATTACCCTAATATTACTCTGAGCAAAAATGAGGTGAAAACCACCCTGAAAAATTATTACAATGGTTACAAGTTTACCAAACGAGGTGAATATGTGTATAATCCTATGATGACGCTGTATTTTTTGAATAGTTTGATAAACCAGAATACATTCCCTGATATCCTGGCCGACAACAACCTGCGCATCAGCTACGATCAGATAGCTTTCCTGTTTGGGCAAAACTTAGAGCGTGCCAAAGAAATCATTACCGAAATAACCGAAAATAAAACCTATTTGCACACCACTCAGCTACAAATTTCCTTCGATATGAAAGACTTTAAAGAAGGAAATTACATTGCCGAAGGTTTGTTTTATGCTGGAATTTTAACCTATTCAAATCAAATGAACACACTTAAAATTCCTAATTTGGTAACTTACGATTTTGCATTAGATTATTTCAACGAATTGCAAAACTTTCACTATAAAGACTATAAATATACAAAATGGATTCTTCAATATAAGCAACAAGGCGATGCAGTTGCTTTAGTGGAAGGTTTTTTTAAAGACATTATCCAAAAATTCCCCGGACAGTTTTTCGCCAATGTAAACGAAAGTTTTTATCACGGGTTGTTTTTTCAGGTGCTTTACAATCATACCGAAAAAGATTTGTACGAAGTACTGCCCGAATTTAATTTACCGCAGGGCAGAGCCGATTTAATGCTTCGCACTTATCCCAACCAGACTTACACACCCATTCATTTGCACGATTTGTTTGAACTGAAAAGAGTGCCAAAAGATACCAACCAAGCAGGTTTTGATGCAGAATTTGCAGCAGCAAAAGAGCAGGTTTTGAAATACAAAACAGGCGATTATGCTGATTTTCGTGCGGTTGCAGTATGTTTTCGCGGCAATACCGATGTGAAAGTCGAAGTTTTGTAAGAGACTCCACGTATAGCAAGGGACTTTGGACGGTACTTTTTATCACAAAAAAACATTTCAATTCTAAAAAAACTATCTATGCTTAAGATACTCCATACCTCTGATCTTCATATAGGCAAGCGGCTTTACCAGGCTGAGTTATATGAGGAGCAACAACTCTTTTTTGATTGGCTCACTGATTTTATCCGCGATCATCAGATCGATGCCCTGCTCGTGTCGGGCGATGTGTTTGACGTTGCCAATCCTTCCAGCGAATCGCGCAGGGTTTACTACGATCTGCTGCGTCGCCTGATGATGCTAAACTGCAAAGTGGTCATCACCGGTGGCAATCATGACTCACCTAACGTGCTGGAAGCACCCGGCGAACTGCTCAAGCATCTCGACATTCACGTGACAGGAGGACTGTCTGATGATCTCAGCCACTTGTTGGTTCCACTGCAATCCAACAATGGCAATACGAAGCTCGTGGTGGCATGTTTGCCCTACCTGCGCGACGCCGATCTGAGAAAATACAACCAGAATGAAACCTACGAGGATAGGGTAGAAGCCATCAGAAAAGGAATCACCTCTGTCTTCACGGAGGCAGCAGAGCTCTGCAGGGAGAGATATCCCGATGTACCAGCCATCGCCATGGGGCACCTCTTCCTGCAAGGCAGCGACACTTCCGAGAGCGAGCGCGATATACAAATAGGAAACCTGGCAGGACTGGATGTAAAACACCTTCCTTCTTATTTCAACTATTATGCATTGGGGCACTTGCACAAACCCCAGCAACCTGCTCCGGGATTTGTTTACAGTGGTGCACCTGTGCAACTCTCTTTCAGCGAGGCGCAAAACCAAAACAGGTTGGTGATGATCACCGTGGAAAATGATACCCTTGATTACGAATCTTTAGAAGTACCCCGGTTCCGAAATCTGGTACGCATGGAAGATACGGTTGAGGGAATCAGGAATCGGTTGCTCAATTATATACCAAGGGGAAAGACCCTGAAGGATTTCATAGAGTTGGTGGCAAAGGAGGAAAACCACGACCCTTCAAAGGTCATTGCGCTGGAATCCATGATTGATGAATTTGCCAACGAGGGAGCAGCCATACTGAAATACCGGATTATTTTTAAGAATAAACCCACGGGTATGGCAGATTTGTATGATGAACACCTGAACATTGCGGGGATGAAACCGCTGGATGTTTTTACAAACCGATTGGAAAAGGAAAATCTGGACGAGAAAAGCACCGGGTTGCTTATGAATGCTTTCGCGGAAATTTTAGAAGAGGTGGAACAAAAAACGGAAGAATAGATAGCAAACTCTCATGGTAAGCACCATAACTTACATAAGTGCAATTATCTAAAAAAAACAAACCATTAAAGAAATAAACCAAGGACCTTTCAAGGTTCTATCTGACCCAATTAATCAAGTTACATACAGATGCAAATCTTAAAAATACGATTACGGAATATTAATTCACTGAAAGGGGATCATGCAGTTGATTTCAATGAAGAACCGCTTGCCTCATCCGGTTTGTTTGCTATAACGGGCGCCACCGGAAGCGGCAAAACAACCATCCTCGATGCGATTACACTGGCGCTTTTCAATCGTATACCCAGGGTGAGTGAAACCATCTCTAAGTCGTTTATCGAAAGAACCGGACTGGTGCTTACCCGAAACATGAATGATGCCATGGCAGAGGTAACCTACAGTTGCAGCCAGGGAGTTTTTACTTCCCAGTGGAGCATCAGCAAAAACAGGAATGGCAATCTGCGCGATTACGAAATGCAGATAAGCACCTTAGAGGGGCAACTGATTGACCTGAAAAAGTCGGAGGTCCCGCAAAAGAACGAATCACTCATCGGACTGAACTTTGACCAGTTTGTAAAGGCTATCATCCTGGCGCAGGGCGATTTTGCAGCCTTCCTGAAGGCACGAAAAGACGAACGGGGCAAATTGCTGGAAAAGATTACTGGTACCTGGATATACCGGGAACTGGGAAAAACTGCATACCTGAAAAACAAGGAGTTTGGACAGCATCTCGATCTCCTCCAATCGCAGAAAACAAACCAAAAGGAACAATTAATCCCGGACGAGGATTTTAAAAACCTGCTCAAGAGACTCAAAATGCTTGAAGATGAGATGGAAGCAATAGAGAAAGAAGGGACAAGCTTGATCGATCAGCTAAAACGAAAAAAAGAGATCGTTGAGAGTGAAAAGAACATTGATGAGGTGCAGAAAAAACGGAGCAAACAAAAGCAGCTCCTGGTGGATTTTAACGAGAAAAACGGGGACAGGATGGACAGACATATCCATCTTCTGCCCTGGCAACAGCAGTTGTGGGAATGGAAGCAACAACAGAAAGACCTGGAGGCAGGTAAAAAGAAACTGAAACAACTGGACGATGATCTTAAGAACTGCCGGCAGGAAGATCTTAAAATCCGGGAGGAGGTGAAAAACCTAACTGGTAGCAGCGGGGATTTGGTTGACGCATTGAATGATTTTGAGAAAAAGGTACTCGATCTGCAACAAAATATTGCCCAATCAAATACCCTTTTGGAAAGTACCAGGAAAGGCGTAAGGGTAGATGCACAGAGTCTTGAGATCAAATTTGACAGGGATGATCCGGTAACAGCAGAACGGCAGTTGGAAGATATCAGGAAAGAAGATCAACAGCAAATTGCACAACTGGAATCTGTTCTTTCCGGGGATTCTGTAAATGCGCCATCAGAAACAGCCAGAGCGTTGAAAACGGTTGTGGAGGATTTGCTCAGGTTGTCATCGGAAGAAAAATTATTGAAAAATACAGAAAAGCAATTGGAGGAACTTTCCGGCGAGATGCAACAGGTGCAAGAGGAGGCAGATGCCCTCCCGGATCAACTCAACAAGGTAAAGACCGAACAGAAACTTGCCGAGCTCACCTATAAAAACCTGGAAGGCACCAAAAGAATCCGCGATCTGGAAGCAAGTCTGGAAGAACACCGCCACAACCTGGAAGAAGGGAAACCGTGTCCTCTTTGCGGTGCATTGAATCACCCTTACAGCGAGGGTGTGGAAAAGACGGAGGACGATCTGGAAAAGCAAATTGAGGCTGCATACAAAGACAATGAAAATCTGAAGAAACAGATCAGTAACCTGGAAACCCAGCTCCGGGAAAGGAAAAAATCCCTTGAAAAATTGATTGTCAATAAAGAAAAACTGAAGGAAACAGCAAAAGACTACCTGGAAAAGTGTAAAGGCATCCGCAATTCTGTCCCACAAAAATACCAAGGAGATCAACCCCTTGAAGAGGCAGAAAAACTAAAAAATGAAATAGAACAGATTGAAAAGTACAGGATACGAATAGATAGAAAAACAAAACTGGATGGGTTGGCTCTGAAAATTCAGGAATGGAATACTCATTTTCAGTCTGTTGCACACCTTCAGACAAAGATCAGGGAGCTCTTTCCGGGTAAAGATGTGAACAAGGTTACACGTAGCTTGCGCAATCGCTATTCTGTGAACAACACCAGAATTGAAAATCTGACCCAATCCCGAAACACACTTGTACGCGAGAATCAGCAATCTCAAAAAACACTGGATGAACTTACCGAAAAGCTCACAAGTGAATTACAGGAGTATGAATCACCCGCAGAAGCCCTTCAAAATCTCATGAATACCAATGATTTCAACCAACTGAAGGAAGAAAAAGATATCATGGATAAGAAGATCAGTACTATGGAATCGCAACTGAAGGTGTATGATGAACAGCTGGCGCAACTGAAAAAAAACGAACCTATATACGGGATTGATGAGATCAACCTGAAAATAAAAAAGCGAAGGGAGGAATACAAAAAACGCAGGGGTGAGCGGGATGACCTGATGGGCAAGAAACAATTTCAGGAGAGAACATTGGAAGTGCTTACTAATCTCGAAATCAGTATCGAAGAACAAAAGAAAAAAGCTGAGAAATGGGTTTTGCTCAACCGTTATATTGGTGATGCCGAAGGCAGGAAATTCAGCACTTTTGCCCAGGAACTCACCCTGCTGCAACTGGTAAAAAAGGCCAGCAAGCGCCTTGAGATGCTCAACAACAGGTATCTGCTGAGTTTGCCCGACGAAGGAGAGGATGACAGCCTTGCCGTGATCGATAACCACATGGGCGATATGCGGCGCTCCGTGAAATCGTTGTCGGGTGGTGAGACCTTTCAGGTGAGTCTGTCGCTTGCCCTTGCACTGTCTGACCTTGCTTCACATAAGGTTGAGATCGGCAGCCTGTTTATCGATGAAGGATTTGGTTCATTAGACAAACTCACCCTTGACCAGACCATGGACACCCTGGAAAAACTCCAGTACGAGACCAATAAAACCATCGGTGTCATTTCCCACGTGGAAGCCATGCAGGAGCGTATCACCACCCAGATCAAACTGGAAAAGGGAGGGCAGGGGTACAGTGGATTGAGCATTGTCTGATGAGAGATATATTGCTTCTGGGTTTCAGGATTTCATGGTTAGATAAGGTGTTCATTTCATTTTTTGCAAAATTTTCGCCATTTCCCATCAATGATATAAGAACGCAGCTAAAGCTGATTTTACTGATAATCGATAATAAAATAAAGCCTTGATTGTCATCATTTTATGAAGGCATCCATGGCATCCGCGTCCCTTGTGGTTTATCATTGCGGTGCGCTACCCCTTTCGTAGCTTCTTACCGCATTTTTTCTGCAAATATGATCGTGCGCTACCCCCTTTCGCTTCCTTTGCGACTTTGCGACTTTGCGACTTTGCGTGCAACAAAAAATCTTTGTAGGTTATTTTCTGAAAGCACCCGCGGTATCCTTCTTCCAAATGCTGATGGTCATTATTTCAGGATGAATGACAGATGTTTTATGCGTGTCCAAGCCTGGATAAGGTTGACCGTTCGTACGGTTTGTTTTAAATGACCTGGGATGAGGAAGATTCTATGTCTTACAGTGCCGTCACGATCGTCATTTTTATGGTGAGATTTTGCATGGGATCTTCCAGTGCATAGGGACCGTAGCGGTACATAAACTCTATTCCCGGACTCATGCCCAGAACGATTCTTCGCACCCATTTCTGAGGAAGAATCTTGTTAATGGCAAATCCAGATTCAAAATATCCTTTTTCCCATCCCTGCATTTGTGGATAAATATGTTTTTCCTCTTTGCTCAGCATACCCCATCCCAGGTTGGTGATAAGCACGAGTTCAGGTTCATAAGATTGGGTTCGCAAAAGTAAACTCCTGAAGTTGTGCATAAAAGAGAGGGAAACATATTGATGGGCAACAAACTCATCAATATCCATAGTGCCAAAACTAAGGGGTGCAGCCACCCATGATTTTCTCCCTCCGGCTTTGGCTGTATATAAAAGGGGCCAAGGCAGATCGGAGCGATTGATCCACCCCCCTTCCAAAATCCAGGTATGCTCACCCAGCAAGGGTATCGGATAGTGTATATCCAGCTTTGATTCAATCTTCAGGTAATCGAACTCACCATTTTGCACCTGATCGAATCCTTTGATGATGTTCAGATGAAAAACCGGGAGATCAGAAGGTAGTTGTATTATCCTGAGTGGTGTATTCATAAAGGTTTCGCCCCAGGCAAGTCGCATTTTTACAGATGCCTCAGCAAACCTGAAATCTCTGAAACCTTCCAGGTTCTGGTTGCCGGGCATAAAATAATACATATCTTCCCACCATGTTTTTCCTGATGCAAAAGATATCTCGGTGTGTAAATAGTTTTGCAGCGCACGAAAAGACAGGTAACCCTCTTGCCGCCGTGTTATATCCATGGTGTTTGTGTATAGGTTTCGAATTAAGGAAGGGCTGAGCAAAAACTGTTTTTCATTGAACGATGTACCGCCCCTTTCACCTACATCGAGGCTAAACCGCCCCCCAAGACGCAGATCGATTCTGCGATGAAGTAATACTTCTCCCGAATACCCGTACTTCCAGCGTTGGTCTCTTGTTCCGTATCCAAAATAACCACCCAGTTTCCAATACCTGCTCAAACGCTGGTTGGTGTACAATCCGGCACCCAGGCGGTGTCCTTCGTAGTTGTTGAAGGTGTAAAACCGCCTCAGATCAAAACTCAATGGGCCTACCGGAAGTTCACCATAAAAAAAAGGTTCTACTGTATTGATGATGCGATCGAAATTTTGAGCACGACCAATGCTGTCAAGAAAAACATAGGTGTTTTCTTCTCTTACATCCAGTGGTTGTGCCCTGAAACCGCTCCAGTAATCGGGAGGCAGCAGATTGGCATGAGGGTCGAAATCTACATCGTAAGGTGTGAAATCCTTTTTATCTATAGGTGGGTTTATCTCAATATTTTGCAGGTAAGATCTGCCCAGCATGCGTATGGGTGAAATGGATGTAGTGGATGATTCTTCCGGAAATTGAAACTCGATATCGGTATTGAGCTGCACCGGAAACCAGTTTTTTCCATCTGGACGGGCATATTGTTGCTGAATGCGAAAACCCATGCCGGTATCATTTTTTGCAGTGGTTTCGGCTATTACATTTTGGATAGCCCAGCCATCAGTATTGATGTAAAGCACCCCTTCCAACCCATCGAACCGGGCGTTTTTCCGGGGACGGTATTCTATGACAAATACAGTATCGGACTTTTCATACAAGGTATCTTTCAAATGATAAAAATAACTCTTGAATGCCAAAGAATTGAGCGGATTTACATATTTGTTCTCAATTACCTTTACATGATTGTTGTAAAACGAAAAAGATTGCAACTCAGTGGCAACGGTTGTAAACAAAGGATTTTTCAATCCTGACACCCGGTTGGCAATCACTGTTTCGTTGTTTCGGGAGGGATACCTGAATTTGCGCTCGGTAACCGATTCCATGATAAACAAATGCCTTTTGTCAGCAAAATCCATCATCCGAAATGCTGCTGAGTCTCTCTCGGTCTCCCACCTTTCCAGGTAAAAATCGCGATCGAAGGTAGCAATAAATTTGTTGTAACTCTCGTACTGAAAGGTGTTGAGCCGCTCGGGATTATTCCTGGATTTGTTTTGGATAACATTACGGATGATGCGATGGGCAGGATTTTCTCCGGCAAAAACAACCACTTCGTTGAGTTCAGTAACCTGGGGTTGCATTTCTATAAGATGAAAATCCTGATCAGGGGAAAGGCGATAGGTTTTTTTCTGGTATCCAACATACGACAATTCAATTGTAATGGTGCTATCGGGGACCATCAGCTCGAAAAACCCGTCAATATCGGTCATGCTACCTTGTTGTGTTTCTGTTACTAAAACATGAACAAAAGCCAATGGATTTCCACTCGTTTGTGCTATAACCCTTCCCTGAACCGGTTTTTGTGCATTGATAACTATCCAGGGAGTTAGAATAAAAAAGCACATTAAAAGCGAGACAATTATTTTTCTGAAAAGCATATTCAGGTTTCAATTATTTTAGAGTGAGGCAACCATTTATGAATTTTTTCCCTTAGCTGATTGTGCTTATAAGGTTTGGATAGAAAATCTTCGAATCCTGCATCCGTAAATTCTTTACTCATCCCTTCCATAATATTAGCACTTAATGCCAAAACGGGGCATAGATGATTATATTTTTCATGGAGTTTTTTTAAGGCTGAAAAACCATCCATTTCGGGCATAAAAATATCCATCAATATCAGATCAAATTTATCTGGTTCATACATATCAAGGGCTTCTTTGCCATTGTTGGCGAGGTGCACCCTGCATCCCATATTCTGCAGCATAATCTTTACGACCATCTGGTTGGTTTTTTTATCTTCTACAACCAGAATATCAGCATTAAATTGAATATTTTCTTTTTCTGGTGTTGAATCTGATTCCTTTTTCAGGGGGGTATGGTCGTTTTCTTCAGATTGAAAAGTGAACCAAAACGTACTGCCTTTTCCAACCTTGCTAGTGAGGCCGATCTCACCACCCAGAAGTTTTACCAGTTCTTTGGTAATCGGTAAACCCAATCCTGTTCCTGTAGATTTTTTGACATAAGAATCGTTGAGCTGCTCAAACTTTTCAAAGATCTGCTGTTGATGCTCCTGGCCGATACCTTGCCCGGTATCGCCTATGCTTATCCTGATCATTGATGTTTTATGATGATGCTCCTTCACATCAATAGTGATGGTCACTTTCCCCTTTTGTGTAAATTTTAAAGCATTTCCCAAAAGATTGATGAGTATTTGTTTTAATCTTCTTGGATCGGTGGTTACATAAGCTGGAACATGATCGTGGGTTGTAAGGCTAAACGCTATTCCCTTTTCCTGGAAGCGATGCTTAAACAGCAAAAACAGCTGCTGCATAAAGTCTCTGATCTCGAATTTCTCATGAAAAATATCAAGCTTTCCTGCTTCTATTTTTGCCAGATCCAGAATATCGTTGATCAAATCAAGCAGAATAGAGGAGGAGTCGCGAATGATATTCAAATAACCTTTTTGATCCGGGTCTAATCTGGTTTTTTGGAGTATTTCCGACATGCCCATAATGCCTGTAACAGGCGTGCGTATCTCGTGGCTCATGTTGGCAAGAAACTGATCTTTGATTTTGGCCGACTTTTCTTTGATCTCCAATGCTTTTTGTATTTCAACCTGCTGTTTTCGCTCCGTTATATCCAAATTGAACCCCTCGATGACCTCTTCATTTCTTATCGTAATCAACCGGGCAGTAGTGCTGATCCAAATGATCTTGCCATCTTTTCTTTTCGATTGATATTCGAAACCATTTACTGCTTTCTTCTCTTTGAGCAGATCAATAATTTTGTCTCTGTCTGCAGGATTCACAAAGAGGGATTTAAAATTTTCAACAGAATTTATATATTCTTCTGCATTTTTGAAACCCAGGATGCGTGCCTGCATGTCGTTGGCCTTTAAAACTTTACCTCCAATACTGGATAGGTAAATACCGATCTGTGCATTTTCAAAAATATTTCTGTATCTCGATTCGCTTTCTCTGAGCGCCGTTTCTGCCTTATGCAAGCCTGTATAATCTTCCAGCACAATTTGTACAGTTTGTACTTTACCTTTACGATGTTTTAAAGGCGAAAGCTGGTATTTTACATACACTTCCTTGCCCCATAAACTTTTGTATGCCCGCGATTCGGTTATGTATTGATTTTTTTCAATGCACTTTTTCAATGACTGGCTAAACCCCAGAGATTGCAAAGGTGGAAATTCCAGGACATTAATCTCTAAGGTTTGTTGCTTATTTTTCGATCCTAATATCTGGAGAAACGCATCATTTACATCCAACAGTCTTCCTTTTGCGTCGCAAATACCCACACCCAGCGGACTGCAGTCAAACAAACTCCGGTATTTGTTTTCGTTCTCTATGATCACCCGTTCTGCGTTTTTGCGTGATGTAATGTCCATTACGTTCAGAATTACAGCACTTTGGCTCATTTCATGCTCCGGTATTTTTTTGTATGAAAAACTGTACCATGCATCATTTCCGGTTTTATCCTGAAAAATCCGTTCTGTATAGACTTCCCCTCCCTCCAGTGCTCTTTCAAAATGCTTAAAAAAATCTTTTTTGTCCCTTTCTACCACAAAATTTAAAACAGAATCTCCCTCTTTCATGTCTTTTGAAAATATTTTTCGGGCATTGTCACCGGCAACCCTGTTAAAGGCAATGATATTGTAGTGCTCATCGACGAGGGTAACCGATCCTTGTATATTGTTGAGCAATACATTCAGCTTTTCGCGGGTTGCTACCAGTTCCTTGTTTTGTTGGGTGAGTTTGGTAATGTCTCGGGCCACAAACAGTATTTCATCTTCCCTGAAACGAATAATATTCCCTTCGTATATGTATTCTTGATCATCAATGCTGATTGTATAATCAAATGTAACTGATTTTCCTGTTTTTTTAAATTCCCTGATTTTTTCAAGAATGAGTTCTGATAGCGGATGGGGTAAAACCTCCTGGATGTTTTTTCCTAAAAATGCTTCCGGACTATTGTACAACTTGTTTTCGTCCCCTGTAAAATAATCAGTGAATCTGCCTTGCTTGTCAATCAAAAAAAGCAGGTCGGGGAAAATTTTCAGGATGCTTTCATAGCGATTTTCGCGATGGTGGATATTATCCCAGATTTGACTGATCGTATTGATTTCTCTCAGAATAGAAAGGTGTACCCCGGGTTGTATATTGCTTACTGCATTATACTCAAATGATATGATATGTCCGTTTTTTTTATAACAGTCAATCAATCCCGATTGTCTGCCCTTTTCAAGAAAATCTGACCACAGTTCGCTTTTTTCTGCCTCCGGATCATCAAAGGAAGGAAATCTTCTTGGTGAACTTGATTCCCGACTCTCATGAACGATGTCAGTAACCGATAGCTCCAGGAATTCTTTACGGGTATATCCAAAGCTGTTGCATGCCGCTTTGTTTACTTCAATGTATTGCCCTTTGTCGTTGGTGATCAGAATGCAATCCGAAGCGTTTTCAAATATTGATTTATAAAAGGAAAAATCAAGATTTTCTTTTTGTGTGTGGTTTTCCATCTTTTTGTTCTATAGTCGTACAGTCATTCTATGTTGGAAATTAACAAAACCCACAAGTGTGTGATTGTACAACTAAATTTATCGAAAGAAAAAGTTCTTTTTTATCTGTTTATAATTTGAATCATTCGGTCAGATGCCTGCCCGTTCTTTTCTTACGGGGGAGCTTGCCCAAAAACCAGTTTTGTTCTTTTTGACGTATTGCGTAATTACAATCATCCATGTGTGTGTCAATAGCATTGTTACGGTTCGGTTCATCTCAAAATTATATTTCTATAATTTGATATCTAATCAGGGGGATGAACGGTGCCATTATGTATTCTTTAACCAACCAAATAATGATTAAAGTCAATGGGTGTGTTTAGGGTGTGTTTTCAGGTTATTTGTCGATATGTATTTGAAAATATTACATAAACATTAAAATACTAATGACAAATGACGCAACAAAGATAACAAATAGTTTTTTATGAAAAATCTTTTTCTTAAAATGAACTCATTTGTCCTTATGCTACATGCCTCCAGGTCATGGGTAAAAAATATATCATGTTCCCCATTTTACCAATCTATGATTACTTTTTGATTTCTCATGATTGCACACAACATTGTCATAATCGGTATCACCAAAATCGGGTATACCATGATTTTGGTTTATTTATTACAACCCAATAGGGTCGTGAAAATATTAGCGCACCATGAATAATGAATACGGTTTCTGTCATACGAAGAAATTATCAGTAGGTTTTAATTAAAGATAGAGTGATTGGTTTTTCGTATTGGATGCTATATTATCAAGTTACTATAACTTTTTGAAAAAACATACGTATAAATGAACACCTTACTATCTGATTAATAGCAAGTAAATAGTTCTATCGTTTTTTTTGCGAGCCGGTAGTGTAAATTGAGATTATTGTTAACTGTCAATTATTCAGGCAGATAAACCAATCTTCGGTCTTTTTACAATGAACCAGTAAGAAAAAATCACCTCACAAAGAATTGCAAAATAAAGCTTGTTTAGCACCCGGAAATGTGCAGATCGTCACTGGTTTTCAGATTGCTCCAGCGGTTTTAAAAAGCGAAAAAAGTAAATCCTGAATAATCAAATCATTGGAAAAATGAAGAAATTTACAACATTCTTATTGTATCCATTTTTATTTTTAATGGTTCTTTTGCCACTCTCGTTCCTGCATGCACAAAACAAACCTTGCCTTGGTGATTTTCTTGATGGTGTTTTCGAGAGCCAAATCAATGAGCATCAGTTGGCAGGTGTAACTTTCAGTATGGTTTCCGCCGATACACTCGAAATCACAAAATCGTGGGGATATGCAAATGTGGAGACGCTCAGAAAGGTGGATGAAAACACCGGGTTTATGATCGGCTCTGTAAGCAAATTGTTTGTTTGGATTGCAGTAATGCAACTGCTTGAAGAAGGAAAAATAGATTTGAATACGCCCATTGATCAATACCTGACAGATTTACAACTCCCTGATAACTATGAAAGTATTACCATGAAACATCTTATGACCCACACTCCCGGGTTTGAAGATAAATATGGCAATCTGTTCAGCACTTCACACCAAAACATACCGGCACTCAACGTGTACTTAGAGGAACGGATTCCACAGCAAATTTTTGAGCCGGGTACTGTGCCTGCCTATTCAAACTATGGCACAGGTTTGGCAGCATTCGTGGTACAACAGATCACTGGTATGGATTTTAATGATTATGTGGATGAGAACATTTTTGAACCTTTGCAGATGGATCAGACCACCTTCAGGCAGCCCGCCTCTTTTGCCATCAACGAACAAAAGTCGAAAGGTTATATTTTTGAAGAGGGAAAATTTGTCAGCCCCTTTGATGAATATGTGAATGTTTATCCGGCAGGTGCTGCTGTTAGCTCCGCCACAGATATGTTGAAGTTATTGAAGTTTTTTCTGCAGGTTTCCCCTGAAAATGATTTGTCAGATACAGAAATGACGGATACCCTTCCTGTGGTTTTGGAGGAAAATACAATACAAAAAATGTTTACCACCTTAAACAAACCAAACCCTCATGTTTCTGGAATGGGGCATGGATTGCTTAAAATGGATTACCGTGGCATGGAAATACTATGGCATCCTGGAAATACCTATTTCTTCCAAACCGCTTTTGTTTTGGTACCTGAAAAGCAAACGGGATTATTTTTTTCGGTTAACACAGGTGAAACCGATTTTCAATATGCAGATCAGTTTTTACTGATCCTCGATCATTTTTTTGGGTTTGAAGATCAACCCGAACCGCCTTTGAGGGTCAACGGAATGAATAATTTCTCAGGACTCTACAAACCTTCTCGCAGAAATGAAAATGATTATTACAAAATTGCAACACTGTTTAGCTTGCTAAAAGTTTCGAATACTGCCGAAGGGCTGATCGTCGATTTTTTCGGAAAAGAATATCTTTTTAAACCGCAGGGAGATGATGTTTTCCTATCAAAGGAAAAAAAGATTGTTTTTGAAAGGGATGAGGGTGGGAAAATCCGAAATATGATGTTTGCTGATCTTCCGGTTGTGGTGTTCTCGAAAATTTCGTTCCGCGAAAGCCCTTATTTCAACCTAACCCTAATCATTATAGTCATACTTTTTTCTTTCAAGAACGTTTTTGTACCCATTGTAAACCTATTTAAAGGTGGACAAAAAAGCAGCCAGTTTTTTCGATGGATGTTGTTTTTTTCCTCTGTGTTTTTGATCTTGTTTTTTAGTTTGGCTTTTACAAAAATATTTACGGTTGAAAATATTCTTTTCGAACCGCCGTCATCTATCACAATCATCATGATCATGCCTTTGTTGGCTTTGCTGTTTTTTATAGCTACGGTGATTTTTTGGCTTCAGCGGGGTGTTTGGCGCAAACAACCCTTTGGAAAAACATTATGGCATTTTCTTGTTTTTTTGATTATGGTTGTTTTTTATACTCAAATGCACTTCTGGAATTTTTTCAATTTTGCGAGCGTTTAAAAAAATTGCCCTTTATTCAACTCATTTAGCGTTGCAATGCTGTGTTTAGATACTCTGACCCCAGGGTTGCATCACTGTTTATGTATTCTGAGGCCCTTCTCCATTTCCCATCTCCTGTGTGAAATGTAAACCTGTGGTGTTCACCCTTTACTAATGATGGTGTACCGTTATTGCCAGAATATTTTAATTTGCAAATTCAACCTTGTTTAGATCGGAGTTACATATTACGATCAGCCTGGGATTTCATGGTTGAAGAAAAGGTATTCTCTTATGTTTTTCCCTTCAAAAATATGATCAACTATGCTTTCTTCACCAAAAGATGAATCAAAGTTTTTCAATCTCCTCCGCTCTCAGTCCCGTTTTTCTGGCAATATCCTCAACCGGTATGTTCAGGTCTTTCAACATTTTGGCGGTCTCTTTGAGTCTATTTGCAATGTTCTTCTTTTCAAGACGCTCTTTTTCCAAATCAAATGCTTTTTGCATATTCTCCTCCCTCTGTTTTTCCAATGATTCTTTGAGCATCTGAAGTTTCTGATCCTTCTGGTAAAACTCATATTCAATCTGCCTTTCCAGTTCAAGGTTTCGTCTGAACTGATCATCATTTAGAGGGGCATTCAAATGCTGTGCAATATCACTGAATTCGTCGGGAACATCCTTCAGATCAAGAATGTAATCACTATCGCTTATCCAAGCCTGGTTAAAAAAGGTCAGGAACTTTTCAAGTTTTGTTCTTCGCTCTTCGGGCAGTCGGTTCACCTGAATAATGTGTGCCTGGTGGGTGAGATATTCCACAAAGAAACTGCGGGTTTCAATCTTCTCTTTGGTTACAGCATTCACCACATCGCGGTTCACCGAAACTGCCAGATAGGGCAGATCGGGCAAAGAATATCCAAGGATGTAGATGGTGATAATGGGATAAATGCCTTTGTATTCTGTTTGATATCGGGAAAGGGGTTCGCCTGCCACGTTTTCAGATTCTCCTTTTTTATCGGGACGCGACATGTAATTCATACCCAGGTAATTCCTGAAACGCTCAATATCGGTTGAGAATTTGGATTTTTGCAGTTCGATCAGCACGGTGGATTCTTTTCCGTTGCTATCGCAAATGGTCGCTTTAAAATCCAGTCGAAAAACCCGCAACATACGACTTTCATCCTCAAAAACAGACTCCTGCTGCCTGAGTTCCACAGTCCTTACATCAGCATCCAAAATAACGCCAAGAACCTTTTTGGCGAAGCGCTCTTCCTGCATCAGATACTTAAAAGCAAGGTCGTATAAGGGATTGATGATTTTCATGGATTTCCGGGTTTGATATTGCAAATTTACGAAATAATTGGGTTCGTCAGACCTTTCCAAGTCCTGCGGAGGATGGAAGGTCTTTGCCTGCCGAATGGGACTGAAATCTCTGTATCTGCAACCTTACAAACCGTTGGTTAAAACAGGCGGTAGTTTGCTGATAACAACCTGCACCGAAGGTGTGAAACAATAATAGCATCAGGTATTTTAATCTTTTTTATTTCTCTAAGATCAATTGTCTGCTGAACTACATCATCTGAAAGGGAAATAACAATAGAGTCATCAACAAAATCTTGTAATAATTTATATGCCCCGGGAACCGTTTTGTAACCTAAGACTTCAATTTTTGTGATAACTGATATGACAGGTATTATGTTTATAACCTTATTCATGAAATCCATCCCTTTTGGAGGTAGCTTTCCCACAAGGTAGTCGATAAGAGAATTGCTATCGATTAAATATTGCGGTTCCATTCTTTACGACTTTTCTCAATACTTTTTTTTAATTCCTCACCCACTTCTGGTGAAATCTTACCAGCATACTTTTTAGATAATTCAACTTCCGGCTGTACCTTTTTCTTTAATACCCGCAATAGTTTTAACTCTTCAAGATCTTCTAAAAGCTTTAGGGTCTTTGAAGATGTAATTTGTATCAGTATTGTCTCCATGTGTATTTTATTGTGGTTTACTACAATCAAATATGCGATTACTTAGTAAAATTAGTATTTGTTTTTGAATGCATAAAATAAAAACATTGAAAATGAACATTCAAATATTAAAGAAAATACCACAGCTAAGATGTTTTAAAAACGGACGGTAATTATTTGAACAAAAGATTAACAAACAGTTCAACAGCGCTGCACCTGTGAATGTTTGAAAAAGACGAGCAGGTCTTGCGGCGCAATATTCATCAGACGTTTCCATGTCCTTGGCCCATGTAAGGTCAGTGCCCTTTTTTCCTCCATCTGCTATTCCGCATCGGCTTGCCCCCTCCCAGCTAATCGAAATTTTCAATTTCGCCCGAAACAGTTGATAATTTGTATTTCCGGTGGGTCAGGTTAACGGAGTATTCTGATTACATCATCAATGCTAATCTGAAGGGCGTGCCTGATTATGCTTCTATTGTTGCTATTCTTATGTGAAAAGATTTTACTTTCATAGCAACTGGTGTGTTTGGTTTTGTAAAATTATTTATTGAGTCCACTCCGAAAACAAGTTTTCGGAAAATTCGTGAAAATTCTATGTTTTTAATTATCTGAATATTAAGTATTTGAATTAGTGTCAATTCGTGTGATTGACTTTGTCGAGCTCCGCTTCGCTCCGGTTCGTGGATAATAAACTTTTTAGAGTGGACTCATTTATCAGAATAAAAAAAACCAGTTTCAGATGCATTTTTATTGTAAAAATATTGTAGGTTTGTGCAATTTTTTATCCTAAAGATATTCAAAATACATACATTTAAACCTTAAATTGAAAAACACATGAGTAAAAAGAAGAATGTAATCATTATTGGCGCGGCAGGGCGCGATTTTCACAACTTTAATACCTATTACCGAACCAACGATAATTACAAGGTAGTGGCTTTTACCGCTGCGCAAATACCAGATATCGATGGAAGGAAATACCCCGCTGAGCTTGCCGGCGATCTGTACCCTGAAGGTATACCCATTTACAATCAGGACGACCTCCCCCGGCTGATCAAAGAGTTGGATGTGGATGTGTGCGCATTTTCTTACAGCGATGTATCGTATCAGCAGGTAATGGCAGTAGGAGCAATTGTAAATGCTGCCGGCGCCGATTTTCTGCTTATAGGCACCAAGGAGACCATGGTGAAAAGTGAAAAACCTTTGATTGCTGTTGGTGCTGTTCGTACCGGTTGCGGCAAAAGCCAAACTTCCAGAAAAGTAATTGAAGCACTCATGGCGCATGGCATAAAGGTGGTTGCAATACGGCACCCGATGCCCTACGGAAATTTGGTGGCACAAAAAGTACAACGCTTTGCCACCGTTGAAGACCTGAAAAAACATGACTGCACCATTGAAGAAATGGAAGAATATGAACCTCATGTGGTGCGGGGCAATGTTATTTATGCCGGCGTTGACTATGAAGCCATTTTGCGCGAAGCAGAAAAAGAAGCCGATGTAATCTTATGGGATGGAGGAAACAATGACTTCCCGTTTTACAAACCCGATCTGATGATTACAGTAACAGACCCTCATCGCCCCGGACATGAACTGAATTACTACCCGGGAGAAACTACACTGCGCCTGGCAGATATTGTTGTGATCAATAAAATTGACAGTGCTTCTGCTGAAAACATTCAAAAAGTTCGCGACAACATAAGTCTTATCAACCCAAATGCTATAGTGGTAGATGGTGCTTCACCCCTGACCGTTAGCGATCCATCACTGATTAGAGGAAAAAGAGTTCTGGTGGTAGAAGATGGCCCAACCCTTACCCACGGTCATATGAAAATTGGTGCTGGTACCGTTGCCGCCAACAAATTTGGTGCTGCCGAACTGGTGGACCCCAGACCTTACACAGTAGGCAGACTAAAAGAAACCTTTGAGATATATCCCAACATAGGAACATTGTTGCCCGCCATGGGTTATGGTGATCAGCAAATTGCCGACCTGGAAAAAACCATCAACAATACCGATTGCGATGCAGTGGTAATTGCCACACCCATTGACCTGCAACGTATAGTAAACATCAACAAACCCACCGTAAAAGTTGATTATGAACTACAGGAAATAGGAAAACCTGTATTGTGTGATCTGATCTGCAACTTTTTGAAAGACCAGAATCTCATCAGAAAAGATTGTGGTTGCAAATAGTATTCATTTTTTTAAAAAGCGGCATTGATTGCCGCTTTTTTTTGATCTTTTTTTTCTCTTTACAATAAAATCATTTTAATCAATGAACATGAAAAACAAAAGTCTGGTATCCATCAACGATTTCAGCAAAGAAGAACAACTAAGAATCCTGGATGTGGCACGTGAATTTGAACAAAACCCTGTACAACCCATACTCAAAAACAACGTGATTGCATCGCTCTTTTTTGAACCCTCAACCCGCACAAGGCTCAGTTTTGAAAGTGCCATCAACCGTTTGAGCGGAAAGATAGTGGGTTTTTCGGAAGCCAGCAATACCAGCGTGAAAAAAGGAGAATCGCTTCGCGATACCATACTTACCATTGCCAACTATTCTGATCTGATCGTGATGCGAAACCCTGTTGAAGGCAGCGCTCGTTTTGCTTCTGAGATATCGCCCGTTCCCATCATCAATGCCGGCGACGGCGCCAACCAACATCCCACACAAACACTTCTTGACTTATACAGTATTCTGAAAACCCAAAATACACTTGATGATCTGCACGTTGCATTTGTGGGCGACCTGAAATACGGCAGAACGGTTCATTCTTTGGTGATCGCACTTTGCAACTACAATACAACTTTTCACCTGGTGTCGCCGGTTGAACTGAAACTGCCCAGTTCAGTGAAAATGCATATCAAAGAGAAAAACCTGAATTATCATCAATATACCACTATGGATGAGGTAATCCCACTTGTGGACATTCTTTATGTTACCCGGATACAAAAAGAGCGATTCTCCGATCCTCTGGAGTTTGAACGCATCAAGAATTCCTACAATCTTACCAAAGACATGCTAAATGATACACGGGAAAACTTAAGGATCCTGCACCCCATGCCACGTGTAAATGAAATTCATATTAGTGTGGATTCCGACCCGCGGGCCTATTATTTTGAGCAGGCGCTCAACGGGGTTTATGTCAGGCAGGCATTGCTTTCCATCTTGTTGGGTTACCGCTGATCTGACCAAATAATTGCAAAGAAAGAGCGTGTGATAATACCACAAACCAAAAAATAATCGTCAAACCAACTCAATCAAACAATAAATAATGAGCGACAAGATCAAAGAATTAAAAGTATCCGCTATAGAAAACGGAACTGTTATCGACCATATACCCGCCAATGCTGTTTTTCAGGTTATTAAAATGCTAAAACTGGATGTTTTTGACCAGATGGTATTGTTTGGCACCAACCTGGAAAGTAAGAAATATGGCAGCAAAGGAATTATTAAGGTGAGCAATAAATACTTTCAATCAGAAGAATTAAACAAAATTTCCCTGGTAGCACCCCATGCAAGCATCATCGAGATCAGAGATTTTCAGGTTTCGCGCAAAACAGTAGTGGAAATACCCGATAGCATTACCGGGATCGTAAAGTGCTTCAACCCCAACTGTATCACCAACATAGAGATGATCAGCACAAGGTTTAGGGTAGTTGAAAAGGAAAACCTGCGCCTGAAATGCCACTATTGCGAAAAAATAACCGTAAAAAAGAATATGGAGTTTAAGTAATGTTGAGCCGGAGAAATTGGTGGATATACGGTATTGATGGATAATGGTTATTGGTAATTTTTAATTGTTAATGGTAAACCCTTTGAGCGGTTGTAATCCCTTATAGCCGCTGGGCATGATTATGAATGTCTGTTAGGAATATCAGCATAAAAATATTTAATCTCGAAATTGTTTATCTTCAAACATTACATTACCTTTGTAATCCCTTTAGAATG
>CAZPVB010000047.1:0-21383 GCA_964589855.1 uncultured Bacteroidales bacterium | reverse complement strand
TGCAACCAAAACTGAGGGACAAATGGGAGAAAGGAATGTATTGGTGGGAGCCATGACAGGGATTGCATATAAAACCATCAATTCAAAGTTAAGACTTACCCTGATGCATTTGCAAAATGGCGAAAGCCGTGCCGCAGACCTGAATATAGATAACGATGGTGCCGCTGTAGGACAGTCGGGTTATTTTGCCAGGTCTAACAACCTTGAATACAATCAACGTTCGCTCAGCAATCTTTTTCTGGGCGGCGAGCACATACTTAATAACGCAAACTGGGAAATAGACTGGAGGGTTTCACCCACCTATTCTGTATCCAACGACCCGGATTTAAGAAAAACAGCCTTCACCTATCAAACCGTTGATACCATCTTTAGTGCTGGGGCAGCTGGTAACCCATCACGTATCTGGCGTAATTTGAATGAGGTAAATGCTACTGCCCGCATTGATCTTACCCACAAATACAATTTTGGTGAGCAAGATGCTAAATTTAAATTTGGATCATACAATGTATTCAAAAACAGAGACTACGAAATACTTTTTTATGATATTCAATTCTGGGGAACACAATCATGGAGAAATCCTGATATTAGAAACGTACTCAATCCGGAAAATATTTATCCTAACCGTCCCAATGCTATTTATTATAATGCGGGCAATCCCGAGGAAAATCCCAACGAATATCAATCCAATACCAACAATCTGGCGTTTTATGTATCCAACGAAATGAATGTTTTACCCAACTTGAAAGCCATTCTCGGGCTAAGAACAGAATATTTTGTTGCACGGCATACCGGTAGAGACCAGGCATGGGCGCAGGGAAATGAAGCCACTGGCCGTAATCTTGATAATGATATTGTTCTTGAATCGTTGGGATTGTTCCCTTCTGCCATATTTATTCTTGCTTTAACAGATAACCAGAACCTTAGAGCATCTTATACCAGAACAGCGGCAAGACCAACTTTTAAAGAGTTGTCCTTTGCCCAGATCGTAGATCCTATTACCAACAGGATTTTCAATGGAAGCTTTCTCCCTTCCGGCGACTGGGATGGCAGTATAAAAGAAACCCGTATTGACAATGTTGATCTTCGTTGGGAATTATTTCTGGAAGGAGGCCAAATGTTTTCTTTAAGTGGTTTTTATAAGTCATTTAACGACCCACTGGAGTTGGTGCGAATACCCGAACAGCAAACCAGTGTAGAGATACAGGTGCAAAATGTTGGAGATGCCCAATTATACGGTGCTGAAATGGAGTTTAGAAAAAATCTGGACTTCATTTCTGCCTCGCTGGCGAACTTTAATATCAGCGGAAATTTCACCCTGGTAAGATCGGTTCTGGAAATGACACCATCTGAGGTACGTTTTCGCCGTAATTATCTCAGGGAAGGAGAAACGCTTGAAGTTGAACGCGAAATGGCTGGCCAGGCACCTTATTTGATCAACGGGGGTATCACCTACAGTAGTTTTGATCTTGGACTGGATGCGGGTATTTTCTATAATGTTAAAGGACCTACTCTGGTGCAGGTGGGTTCAGGATTATATCCTGACATTTATGAAGATCCATTTCACAGTTTAAATTTCAGCATCAGGAAAGCATTGGGCGCAGATAAAAAAACAACCATCAGTTTTAAGGCTTCCAACTTGTTGGATGATGTACGTGAAAACTATTTCTCATCCTTCAGGGCCGAAAATCAGATATATGATTACATGATTCCGGGAAGAACTTTTAGTTTAGGTGTCAGTCATAATTTCTAAATCTCACTCCCCTTCTTGATGATTAAAAAAAGCGGATGTTGATCAACCAACACCCGCTTTTTTTAAAACAAATAATATCTTTTTTGATTTTTAATGGGAACATGAAACCGCATAAATAAAATAATCATCTACGTTTTTTTCATAATAATTGTAATCATGCTTTTTTCATTCTCTCAATCATCAAAATTAAATTCCTCAATTTCATCATCTTCCGTGCGGTTGGCATCCTCGTCGCGCATATAATCGTCGTCTTTCTCTTCTTCTGATTCCTGATAGCCAGTCTCTTTGAAAATATCAGGTGAAATGTTTAAAATCTTTTTCACCTCCTTTTCCACTTCTTTCTTTTTGCCTGTTTCAAGCAGTACATCTGACTTAATAAGCAATGCCATCAAACTTTTTGGATTTAATTTGAGGGTGATGGTAGAGAACTCCAAAGCTGCTTTGTATTCTTTATTAAAGTAAGCAACCAGTGATTTGCCCATCCAGGCTTCAAAACATTTACCATCAATGTTCACTGCCTGTTCAAAACACTGTGCTGCCCGGTTGTATTCCTGCAGTACCAGGTAGGTGCCGCCCATATCGCAATACAGTTCTACCTTGTCTTCTGCCATCTCCACTGCTTTGTCCATATCTTTCAACGCTTCCTCGTATTCTTCATCTGCTCCTGCACAGAGGGCACGCATATGATAGCCTTCATATTGCTGTGGACGCATACCAATATACTCGTTGATCAACTCTTTGGCTTTGCTGTATTTTTGATTGCGTAGCGTGGCACCTGCATATCCCTTCAGCGCTTCCAGATTTTCTGAATCTGATTGCCATACCTCCGAAAATAATTTTTCCGCATGCGCGAAATCTCCTTTTTTCAATTTCTTCCAACCTGTTTCCAGGGTTTTCGGTGTATCTGATTCTTTCGTTTTCTTCATATAGGATGAGTACTGTTTTTTTTATTGTTCAGGCTGCTAAATTATAAAAACACTTTATCAAAAAAAATTTTTTTTCCATTTTGAAACAAATAGTTCTTTGTGCTTTGCGGTTTACGAATTAAGTTACTGATATAGAATCAGTAAGGTGTTATTCTGAGTTATCCACCACAAATTCTGTTGTTTTAACCCTGTTATGCACCTGTTACTTTCATTACTTTTGTCACTTAATCTCACGAATCTGGTTTTTATTACAAACGCTATGTGTGGAATTGCAGGTATTTATACATCAACAGACAGAGCACAGGATCAGCACCTCGAAAACATGCTGAGGAGTTTGCAGCACAGAGGGCCTGATGCATCAGGTGTTTTTCACGACGGGCCCCTGCATCTTTTACATTCGCGCCTGAGCATTATCGATCTGAGCAGCGATGCTAATCAACCCATGGTATCGTCCTGCGGAAGGTTTGTAATGGTATATAATGGTGAGATTTATAACTTTCAGGAAATTAAACAACAGATCATCCGCTACGATCCCAGTGTTCGTTTCAGGACACATTCGGATACAGAAGTGCTGCTGGAAGCCTTCAGGTGCTGGCATGTGGAATGTGTGCACAAACTCAACGGAATGTTTGCTTTTGCGGTATGGGACAAAAAAGAGGAAAAATTGTTTCTTCTCAGAGACCGGATGGGTATTAAACCATTGTTTTGTGTGAATGTCAACGGAATATTTGGTTTTGCCTCCGAAATAAAAGCGCTTACGGCACATCCCTCGATCCGTAAGCATCTTACGATCAATCACCAGGCAATCAATCAGTTCCTTCATTTAGGGTATGTGCCTGCCAGGCAATCGGTTTATCAGCAAATACAAAAATTTCCACAAGGTTCTTACGGGGTCTTCCAAAACGAACAACTCAGTATACATCGCTATTGGAATCTGGCAAGTTTCACTGGAGAAACAAGAATCGAAGATCCGCAAGAAGCACTTTATGAACTGGAACAACTGCTGCTTTCTTCTCTTCAATACCGGTTGGTTGCCGATGTGCCTTTTGGTACTTTTCTGAGCGGCGGTATCGATTCGGGACTTGTTACCGCAATGGCGCAAAAACTAACCAGTAAACCCATCAATACCTTTACCATCGGGTTTTGGGAACAACAATACAACGAAGCGCCCTATGCCGCTGAAATTGCCCGGTTTCTGGGTACCCGGCATCATGAATTCAAAGTTTCTGAAAAAGATGCCCTTGATTTGATGCCCCAGCTCACGCAAATTTATGATGAACCTTTTGCCGATTCATCTTCCATCCCTACTCTGTTGGTCTCTCAGATGGCACGCAAACATGTTATCATGACACTCTCCGGCGACGGTGGCGATGAACTTTTTATGGGATACGGAGCGTACCGTTGGGCTTATCGCCTTCAGAATACGCTGATCAGGTCTGTTTCTCCCCTCCTGGCAAAGTTGGTAAAATATGGGCCTGCAAAGTACCGCAGAGCCTATCAGTTGTTTCATTATCCGGGGTTCCGGAAATCACCGGCACATATATTCTCACAGGAGCAATATCTTTTTTCAGAAAAAGAGATCCATCGTATCCTCCATGCTGATTATATACAGGAAATGAAATTAAACACAGCATATCCTTCATATCTGGATGCCGCAGAAAGGCAGGCATTTTTTGACCTTTGCTATTATTTGCCCGATGATCTTCTGGTGAAGGTTGACAGAGCAAGCATGCATTTCTCCTTGGAAACAAGGGTGCCGCTTTTGGATCATCGTCTCGTGGAGTGGGCTGTAAATCTCCATCCTGGTTTGAAGATCAACGGGCAAACAGGTAAGTATTTGCTGAAAAAGTTGCTGTTCCGCTATGTACCCGAAAAATATTTTGACCGCCCCAAAAAAGGATTTGCCATCCCTTTGCAAAAATGGATGAAAAAGGAACTCAAACCCTTTACAATGGATTATTTGAACCAGGATAGCATAAGGAAACATGGTGTTTTCAAAACAGCGGAGGTGCAAAAACTGATCAGTAAATTTTATAAAGGTAAAAACGATTATTTGTATAACCGTATTTGGTTACTCGCTGTGATGCAAAAGTGGATGGATGAAAATTTATGATCGTTTTGGGGGATAATTCATTGGTAAAATAAAAAAGGCACAGGTAAAAACCTGCACCTTTCTTCTTGCATTCATGGTTGTTGTTGCTTAAAAGCTTCCTTGTTTCATTCGTTATCAAGATTTTTCGGCACTCTCCGGTGGATGAAATGTCTTTTATTTGGTCATGTATTCCTGTGAAGAAAAATCTACCGGAAGTGTTTCTTCCAATTCTTTTTCGCTTTTGGTGAATTGCGTCAGGTTCTGAATGCTGAACTGCTCACGAATTTTTTCTTCTTGGTAAGTTTGAAAGATTTCACTGGTATTCAGCTCTCCGATTTCGCTTTCAACAAGTGATTCCTCTTGTCTTAGATACGCTAATACATCGTTGATCTTGTTTTCGGCGTTCAGGTTGTATACAAAGTTTTCAGTACTTAAAGTGGTTTCTTCAACCAATTTTTCTTTGTAATCAGGCATTTGGATGATCCTGGATTTTTCTGCATAATAATTGGAAACATGATCCTCATAACCGGGGGTATGTTCACATGTAATGGTTTCTTTTTTTATCATGACTTCCATGATATTTCCTTCCGAAGTATACATACGAAGTGTGCTGAATCCGGCTGCCTGAGCAACAAAGTTTGAAATAATGAAAATTGAGGTTAGGGTAATTGTTACAAAAGTTTTCATAATGTATTGTTTTATATGTTTGATAATTGTTTGATTTCAAGTCTGTTCTTGCGGTTTGGTTCAATCATTATTTGTGCCAAAATCCATAAGGGATAGAATAACAAAGGTTTGTGGTTTTTGTTTAGCGTGAAAATGCTACCTGATAAATATTATATTGTACGCTCTGATCTATAGTGTGTTCGTGACCGGACACCCGGTTGGTTTTGATCCGATAGATGTTTTGGAGGGAAGAGGGTAGGAAGGTTTAGAGGATTTGGGAGGTTAAGAGATGGTTTAGGAGGGTTGAGTAGGTTGAGGGAGGTTGAGAGGGTTTTGGAGGTCGAGGAGGTTTAGAATTAAAGGGTTGAGAGGGGGGTAAGGAAGGTTGAGGTCTAACTGAGAGGGTTGTGGGGTGGTTGGAAGTAAAAAAACCGGGAAAAAACAAACGCTCGTTCCTGTTTGAAATGATAGGTTTGTTTTTTCCCGAAAGAAATTGGTTCTATTCTTCTTCGTCGAGCATTTCGCTCACTTCTTTAGAAACTTCATTGGTTTTTTGGCGTGCCTTACCATAAGATTCAGTTGCATTTGCCACCACATCATTCCAGTTATCAATCCCGGCATCCTGCACAGCATCCAATTGAGATTGCAGTAAATCGCGCTGCTCCTGCAGTACCGATTTTGCTTCGATAAGTTTTTCCTCTACTTCACCATCTGCTTTTTCAATCTCTTCATCTACATAGGCGATTCTTTCTTCTATGTCTAATTTGAACTGGTTCAGGTTTTTAATGGTTTTTTGTTTTGCCTCCTGAAGTTGCTTGTTGTTTTCATCCTTTTGATTTCCTCCGCCGCATGATGCGAATATGATCATCATAGAAAACACCAACAGAGGGACTGATTTGAGTACTTTTTTAGATTTTAGTTTCATTTTATAAGCATTTAAAGGTTATGAATATATGAATTGCCCGTTCATTTCTTTCAAAACAGGATATTTGATAGATGTTGACCGGGTGTAAGAACAAATAGGGTGATGATTTTTATCTGTTTATAATCTGACTAAACAGGTCAGATGCCTGCCCGTTCTTTTCTTACGGGGGAGCTCACAAAAACTCCGGTTTTGTATTTTTGTCCATGCCACGAATTATAATCATCCGCGTGTGTGTCAATACTATTGTAATGGTTCAGTTCATCTGCTTGTCAGTTTACGAAAATACAAAGAAAAAAACTGTAAGGCAAACGATTTGATAAGAATTAAAAGATGAGACCACTCCCAAAAGTCAATTTTCTAAAAATTACACGTAATTACCCGAATATTAATGAATGATATTCAGGGAATTAAATTAGTATTTATACGAATTTACCGAAATGGAGTTTTCGGAGCGGGGTCAAAGATTTATCCTGTAGATTAGTAACCCGGTTTTTTTCTAATTGGAAGAAACGATCTTTAGATATCTAAAACCTTATTAAATCTAATGACTATAGCATTTTCCCCCCAATGCATTTTCCCTTTTCTCTTCCATTCTTTTCACCTAAAAAGGAAAAACAAAGGGCATCAAAACCATGATGATGGCAAGGATGAGTAGGCTGAGGGGCAATCCGATCCTGAAAAAATCCATGAAACGGTACCCGCCGGGACCCATAACCAAAAGATTGGCGGCATGGGAAACAGGACTGAGGAAAGTGCCTGCTGCTGCAACGGCCACTGCCATCATAAGGGGTTCTGGTGAAATGCTGAACTGCTCGGCAATGGTTACAGCGATGGGAGACATAACCACTACCAGCGCGGCTGGAGGAATGGCCAGGGTGCTGAAAGAGGTGAGCAGATATAATCCGGCAACAAGGCCCATGGGGCCAAAACGCCCCCCAACACCTACTACCCCTTCGGCCATGACTTTGGCAGCACCGGTGTTTTCTATGGCTATACCCAGTGGAAGCATGCCGGCAATCAGGAAAACAGATCGCCAATCAATGGATTTGTAAGCTTCTTCCATTTTGATACACGAGGTTAATACCATTAAAACCACAGCCATAACAGCAGCTATGGCAATGGGCAGGTACCCCAGCACAACAGGAGCAAGCATTCCTGCCATGATCAGTACTGAGGTTAGTGCTTTCCGCTTTTTGATCCGGTCCTGCGGAATCTGGGTAAGCAGGATCAGTTCCGATTCTTTGCCCAGCATCTGTATGGTCTCGCGTTTGCCATACAGCAAAAGGGCTTCTCCAAACTTCAGTGGTATGTTGTGCAGATTGGTTCTGAAGGAGCGTCCCTCACGCCAGATAGCCAAAACATTTACTCCGTATTTTTCCCTGAAGTTCATTTCACGCAATGTATTTCCTTCTAATGACGAACGTGGCGCCAGCACGGCTTCTGCCAGCTGTATGTCGTCCGATTCAAGATCCTGTATGTCTGATTCTTTCTGATCCATCAGTTCAATATCTTCCAATCCTTTTACCAGTACCAGATCTTTGCGGTTGCCTTTAAAAAGTATTTTGCTACCCGCCTCAAAACGTTCATAGGATTGGGGCAAATGGAGGGAACCGTCATCTTTTATTACACCCAGAACTGTAAGTCCAAAGGTTGTCCCTATCTGACTCTCTGCGGTCTCTTTGTCGAATAGTTCAGTATCAGCAGGTAGCTGCATCACAAATAACACCTCATCAAGTTTATAACGTACCAGCAATTCATCACTGCTAACTTTTTTGAAATTCTCAATGGATCCCTCTTCTTTCAGGATGTTGATCTGCTCAGGGCGCCCCTGCAGAAGCATAATGTCTCCTTGCTTAAAGCGATGTTCGCCCAGTAGTGAGCGTTTGATGTTATTTTCGTTTCTTACCGATAATAAATTAACATCTAAACGATAAGGAAAATCAAAATCGATCAGGTGTTTGTTAATGAAAGAAGATCTTTCATGGAGGGTGGCTTCGTAAATATTTAAGGGGTTGTTTCTGATAATTTCCCTGATCTCTTTATTTCCCGGTGCCTGTTTTAAGATTTTCCACCGCTGCAGGGTTTTGATCGAATCCATTCGGCCCAATACAAAAAGCTTATCGTTTGCTTCAATAATGCTGTTGGGCTGGGGTGCCAGCAACGTTTCACTACCTCTTTTGATGGAAAGGACGTTCAATCCCAGTGCTGCTCTGAGTCTGCTTTGCTTCAGTGTTTTCCCCACCAGTGACGAGGAGGGTTTTATTTTCATGATAAAAGTGCGTTCTTCCAGTGCATAGGAATCGGAGTATTTCTTATCTGATCTTCCTTCACCCTGCTTTTTTTTGCCTTTTACCTGAGGCAATAGTTTTCCTCCTGCCAGCGCTATAAACAAAATACCCCCTGCCATAGCACTGAACCCGAGAGGCGAGAAATCGAACATGGTAAATGGTTCATATCCTTCACTTTCCAACCCATAGCTGATCAGCAGGTTGGGTGGGGTACCGATAAGTGTTGTTAAACCACCCAGATGACATCCGAAAGCGAGAGGGATAAGCAGTTTGGCAGGAGATTTCCCGGTGGAGCGTGCCAGATCCATTACCACAGGAAGCATGAGTGCTGCCACCCCTATGTTATTGATGATTGTGGATAGCAACCCGGATGATAGCATGACCACCATGATCATCCGGCGGTCGCTGTATCCGGTAAGATATAGCAGTTGCTTGCCGATGATGCGCGCCACGCCGGTCTGATAAAGCGATGCGCTGAGAATGAACATGGACCAAACCGTGATTACTGCCGGATTGCTGAATCCTGAAAGTGCCTGCTCAGGTGTTATCAAGCCGCTTACAGATAAGACCACCACCAGCAGTAAAGCAACAATATCCATTCTTAACCACCCGGTAAGAAACAATACCAGAACAAAAAACAAAATGAAAAAGATAAGGATTATTTCAGGCGTCATATCACAAAATTATGCTATTTTGTGTACCGTTGTTGTTTAGCATTGTAATTTTTCGATTTTTTGGGCTATTTTTTCCATTAACCACATTGGTGTAGAGGTCGCACCGCAAACACCTGCGTTTTTTGCACCTGCAAACCAACTTGTTTGTACATCGCCCGGTTTCGAAACAAAATGTGTGCGTGGATTGTACTTACTGCAAATCTCAAAAAGATATTTCCCATTGGAACTTTTCCTGTCGCTTACAAATATAACTACTTCATGATCGGCGGCAAACTTTGCCATTTCTGATCCCCGGTTGGATACCTGCCCGCAAATGGTCTGGAACACTTCGAAATTTGCTAAATTCTCAGGATACTCTTCCCTGATCTTCTCTTTGATGGTTTGTTGCAAAAGTTGGTACTTGCTTTTACTCTGTGTGGTCTGGCTGAAGAGTTTAACAGGTTTTGAGAAGTCAACCTTTTCCAGATTCCGGAAATCACTTTCAATCACAATCGCCTCTCCACCGGTTTGTCCGATCAATCCGTTCACTTCAGCATGTCCTTTTTTTCCAAAGATCAGTATTTGAGCATTATTTTGTTGATGTTGGTGAAATTTGCGGATTTTCTTTTGAAGGTTGAGCACTACAGGGCAGGTGGCATCGATCACCTGTATGTGGTTTTTTTTGCAGATCTCATAGGTTTCGGGAGGTTCGCCATGGGCACGTATCAGCAGACGCGTGTTGTACATATTCTTTATGTCCTGTTGGTTTACTACGATTAGTCCTGCCTGTTTCAGACGGTCAACTTCTGTTTGATTATGCACTATATCGCCCAGACAAAAGAGGGCATGATTGCTTTGGGGATTGAGTTGCTTTTCAGCCTGATCAATGGCTTTTACCACTCCAAAACAAAATCCTGATTGCCGGTCTATGTCAATTTGCATATTTACATGTTTTGCCTGATGCTGGGTTTTTCCTCTGTGGGTCTGAAAAACAGCTTGTCGAGATCTGTTGAGATGGAAAAATGATTGGGACTACCCGCCAGGTGGTAATGCGCACGGCCATACTGGAGCATGAAATGTGATATCCTGATGCCTACCCCCCAGGAAAGTCCAACGGTGGATATGCGTGTGTCTACTTTCATTTCCTGTCTTCTTCTGTAGTTATAACCGATGGCCACAATGAAATTTCGTGTGGGTAAAAATTCCATTCCGAATACCAGGTGCCGCATGATCTGATCGCCTATCTCGGCCATTCGGTCTGTTTCTCCGGGTATGGACTGATTGCCCAGAAAGGTCTGTTCATTATCTGTGGGTGAGGTATAGGTGAGATCGGGATTGTGAAGGTTGTGTGCTACTACTGAAAACCGGAGTGGCGCATTGATGAGTTTTTTAGAAACACCCAGTACAATATCAAAGGGCAGGGGTTCATTTTCTCCTTCATAATTGGTTATCTGTCTTCCCATGTTGCGAAACACCAGGGATGAAACCCACTCATTTTCAGGATTTACGTATGCAAAACCCACATCTGCGGCTAGTCCAAAAGAAGAATATTGTTCGAAAGCAGAATTGATAAATCGGATGTTGCTGCCGATAGAGAAACGCTCGGAGAGTTGACGACCCCATCCCAGACTAACAGCATATTCGGCACCGGTAAATTCGCCATGCCTGTTTCCCAGCTCATCGGCATGGGTGAAGGTTCCGTAATTGATGAACTGAACGGCTGCATTTACTTTTCCCAGTTTACTGAATTCGCCTGACGCTGCAGCGGTGCCATAGTTGATATCGCCAAAATAATCTACAAAATTCAGTGAAAGTTGATTTCCATCCATATGCTCCATAAGGGCTGGATAGAAAAGTGCCATGCCCAGATCGTTTCCTGTCTGGGGCGCTCCATATCCGCCCAGGGCTGTAATGCGGGCAGTTGTGGGAAGATTTACAAATTCATATACCCTGCCACTCTGCGATTGCCCGTTTGCTGATGGCAAGGATAAAAATCCGATGACTGCCAGTAGCAAAAAAATCCTTTTCATAAATCGAAGAAAATAAAAGTATGGCATGAAAAGCGTAGATTTTTGGTGTGCATTTCAAACTATTAACCCCAGATAAACGCGGGGGTTCAAAAGATATTGCAAACTAAACCACCTACCATAAGGTCATTCGCAGACTTGAGGGCAGGAAGAAGAGCAGGCGTATCATATCAGCAGATCAACGATCTCAAGCAATCCGGTATTCACATTTTTATGCAGTTTTACCGTTTTGTTTAAAGGTACGTGGGTTATATCGTTGTTGGCAATACCTATCATAATGCTTCTTTGGTCGTTGAGCAAAGCATCTACTGCTGCTACCCCCAGGCGGCTTGCTGTTACCCTGTCGTATGCACTGGGGCTCCCTCCCCGCTGTATATGTCCCAGAATGGAAACCCGTACATCCATATTCTTAAATTCTCCTTCAATTTCTTTGGCGATATCAAAAATATTTCCTTCTCTTTCTCCTTCTGCCACCATGATGATGCTCGATTTTTTCACTTTCAACCGTTTGGAAAGTGCTTTTTTCAGTTTGTCGATCTGTCCGTCAAGCTCGGGTATCAATATTCCTTCAGCACCGCAGGCAATACCGCTTCTAAGAGCAATAAATCCGGCTTCCCGTCCCATTACTTCAACAAAAAATACCCTGTTGTGCGAACTTGCTGTATCTCTGAGTTTGTCAACCGCATCTACTACATTGTTGAGTGCAGTATCGTATCCGATTGTATAATCAGTGCCGTAAAGATCGTTGTCGATGGTACCGGGTATGCCAATCACCGGAAAATTAAATTCTTTTGAAAAGACCGCTGCGCCCGCAAACGAACCATCTCCGCCAATGACGATCAACCCCTGGATTTTGTTATTCTTGATGTTTTCGAATGCTTTTACCCTTCCTTCCTTTTCCCTGAACTCAGGACAACGGGCAGTTTTTAATATCGTACCGCCGGTTTGTATGATGTTGCTGACCGACTGACTGGTCATTTTTTTTATTTCGTTTTCAATCAAACCTTCGTAACCTCTCATTATTCCATAAACCTCGAGTCCGTGTGACAAGCCACTTCTTACAATAGCTCTGATGGCTGCATTCATGCCCGGGGCATCTCCTCCCGAGGTAAGCACTGCAATTCTTTTTAAGTCTTCCATTTGTTTAAGAATAGGTGAAAAATATGTTTGCAAACTTTATGTACTGTTGGGTAAGGTTGATTTATGTTAAAAATACTGACATTCAGCATTATCGGGATTCAAACATGACAAGTAGTTTTTTATCCTTTATAAAAGAGATGCAAAGTTACCAAAAGAAAGAATTCCGAAAAATGTATTTGTGAACTTAACCAGTATTTCTCTCATGATTATTCTTAACCAAATCAATCCATCACTATTTGCCACCTGATTGCACTACTGCAAATAAGGATTATGCTGTTTTTCCTGATCGATGGTGGTGGAAGAACCATGGCCGCAGTATACCTTTACATCACCGGGGAGGGTGAGGAGTTGGTCTTGAATAGAACGGATCAACAGATCGTAATCGCCTGTGGGCAGATCAGTGCGCCCAATCCCTTGCTGGAACAATACGTCGCCGGCAATCAAAACCTTCTCCCCTTCATGGTAGAAACAAACACTACCCGCTGCATGACCGGGGGTTTCCAGAACTTTTAACTGCTGATCTCCAAAGGTAATAAGCTGATCTTGTTCGATAAATTGCTCAGGCATTACAGGAGGTTCAATCTGAAAACCAAAGGTAAGTCCATGCTCTACAGCATTTTCCAGAAAATAAATACTGTCTTTATGCACAATAGGTTTAAGACCAAATGATCTGTAAATAAAATTGTTGCCAAGTATATGATCAATATGGCAATGGGTGTTGAGTAGCATCTTTGGTTTGAGTTCATGATCCTGAATGAAATTCATAAGTTCCTGCTCTTCTTTTCCATCATAACAGGAAGGATCAATGATGATACATTCTTTTGTTTGATCAAAAAGGATATAGGTATTTACCTGAAAAGGGTTAAACGGAAAGATTTTTATCTTCATAGATCACGTATTTAATATATGTATTTTCATAATTTTTCTTAAATGGAGATCATCAATGTGGTTGTTTAAAAGCAATATGATGGATGTACTTGTCTCTAACATGGTAACTATTTTAAACTTAGTGATTTTTTTGCAGATGGTTTTGATGAAAATTGTTAAAGGTTAAATTTGCCCAATCTGCTAAATGATTTTCGTTGATGTTATTCATGCATTTGAAGTGCTTTTTGGGGCAGCGATCGTATCCGATTTTACTACAAGGGCGGCATGGGAGATTTTTAATTTCAAATATTTTTGAACCATTGTTAATACCCGCCGGGAAGTAAGGATACATGCCAAATTCGGGTACTGTATTGCCCCATACCGATGCCACAGGTTTTTGAAAAGCTGCAGCTATATGCATCAATCCGGTATCATGTGTAATGATGCATGTGGATTTTTTAACCAGGTCGGCTGATTTTAGCAATGAAAATTTGCCGCAGGCATTCCAAATATGATTCCCTGCGCTTTGGGCGATCATACGGCCTGTTTCTGCATCTTCACGACCTCCGAGCAAAACAACAGGGTGATTGATCTGCCTGCATGTTTCAATGATCTTTGATGATGGCAATCTTTTGGTGCTGTAGGTTCCGCCTATCACAAAGCCTGTAAATCCTTTTCTGAACCTTTCAGGAAGAACATCCCAGGATACCGATTCTTCTTCGGGTATGAAAAAATCCAGTCCTTGTTGATCGTTGGCAACACCCAGCGGACGGGCAGCATCCATGTATCTGTCAACAATATGCAAATCGGGCATTTTTGTTTGGTGGAAATTGGTCAGCAACCATTTTTGGATATTGAGCTTGTAAAACCGCCGGCAGGGTTTCCTTAACTGTAAAGTGACTAAGCGGGAGCGAAGGTTGTTATGCAGGTCAATGACAAAATCGTAATTTTCTGAACGGAGTTCCGGCAACACCTCACGGGTTTTCTTTTCTATCGTGATTAACTTGTCTACATAGGGGTTGTGTTGCATAAAAGACCAGAAACTGTTGCGGGTAAGAAAATGAACTTCTGTGTTCTTGCCCTCCATCTTTTTTAAACACCTCAACACCGGACTGCAAAGTACAATGTCGCCAATAGAACTGAATCTGATGACCAGAACCTTTAGTTTTTGATTATTCAGGGAGGGTGTATTCATTTACTTTTTGTTGTTTTTGTGTTGAATTGCATGGAATAGCTGCTAATCCTGCCCGATCATTAAATAAAGAATCCATTTGAATGAAGTGCTTTAACTGTAAACAGCAGAGGACAAAATTAAGAAAAGAATTTTTGTTGAACCGGGCCATGACAATAATATTGACATACGTGCAGATGATTATAATTTTGCAGCATGGCAAAAACAAGAAAAACAATACTTTGGCGAGCACTCTCACTGAAATAACCGAGAACCAAATTGTTCAAATTTTAACAGATAAACTCTATTTCTATGGGTTTATCTTTTGTCTTGTCAAAATATTTCTTTTACTTTTACATCTTTCAAAACAAAGAATGAAAAACTTTTCTTTGTCAACAAACACAAATGCTTTATCTGCAAAATATAAACTCAATCCTTAACAACTTCATTCCGTTGGAAGATTTTTTGCTGATTTTAAGTACGGTTACCGAAAAACGTATACACGTTTAGAATATTGATAATTTTTTGAATTTATAAAAACATTACAAGATCATGGGAAAAATATTAGGACACCTCTCACCCGAACCTGTTTGGCGATTTTTTGAAGAAATTTGTCATATACCCCGGCCCTCGAAAAAAGAAGAGAAGATCATCAGCTATCTGATAGATTTTGCCCAAAACCACCACCTCGAATACAAACAAGACAAAGCAGGAAACCTGTTGATCAAAAAACCTGCCTCCCCCGGATTTGAAAATACAAAAACGGTGGTGCTTCAAAGTCATGTAGATATGGTATGTGAGAAAAATGCAGATGTTGAACATGATTTTGACACCGATCCTATCATACCCTATATCGATGGTGATTGGGTAAAAGCAAGGGGTACAACCCTGGGTGCGGATAATGGCATTGGTGTGTCTGTGAAGTTGGCAGTACTGGAAAATAAACAGTTGCAGCATGGACCGCTGGAGTGCCTTTTCACTGTTGATGAAGAAACAGGTTTGACCGGTGCATTTGAACTGGATAAAGATTTTCTGCAGGGAAAAACCATGATCAACCTCGACTCTGAAGATGATGACGAGCTTTGCATTGGATGTGCCGGCGGGGTGGATACTACTGCGGTTTTTGAATATACCGGAGTGGCAAACGAATCTGATCATATGGCCTTTAAGGTTACTGTCAGCGGTCTGAAGGGCGGGCACTCAGGCGATGATATCAACAAAGGAAGGGGCAACGCCATCAAGATCATTACGCGCGTACTATGGAATTGTCAGCGGATGTTCGAAATGCGACTCGGGCAGATCGACGGAGGAAACCTGCGCAATGCCATCCCCCGGGAAGCTTTTGCCCTGGTAACTGTACCTTCCAAATATCAAAAAGATTTTATATTGCAGATACAGGAGTTTAATGATATGATCGCAGAAGAACAGAAGGTAAATGAACCTGGTTTGAGGATTCTGGCACATGCAACAGCCTTGCCTGATGCGGTTGTTGATTATGATACCCAGACTGGGTTGCTGGGCGCCCTTTATGCTTGTCCGCATGGCGTTATCGGCATGTCGCCGGTTATTGAAAACCTCGTGGAAACTTCTACCAACCTGGCTTCAGTAAAAATGAATACCCATGAGATCATCGTATCCACCAGTCAGAGAAGCTCTGTAGAATCGCTGAAAAAAGAAATTGCCGACAGGGTGGCAGGTGTTTTTATGCTCGTAAATGCGCGCATTAAACACGGCGATGGATACCCGGGGTGGAAACCAAACATGAATTCCAGTATCCTGAAGGTCATGGAAAAAACATATACAGACCTTTTTGGCGAAGATCCCAAAGTTCTGGCCGTACATGCCGGACTTGAATGTGGACTTATCGGACAGAAATACCCGGGCATGGATATGATATCGGTTGGACCTACCATGGATGGAGTTCATTCGCCTGATGAACGACTTAACATCCCCTCAGTGGAAAGATCATGGCAATTCCTGGTGAAAACCCTGGAAAATATTGCATCCGAACCGAGGCATGACAAAAATTTTGACACCCACGCAGATGATTATAATTCGTAGCCTGGTAAAAAATACAAAACCTGAGTTTTGGCAAGCTCCCCCGTAAGAAAAAAACGGGGCAGGCATCTGACCGAATGATTCAAATTATAAAAAGATGAACAGGGTTTGGGTTTATTTCTCCGCGCATTGTGCAGCTATTCGATCCAACATCGGATCCGATAAATATTGCGCATAAACATCTACAACGTCAAAACCTTTGGAGAATAACTTCACTGCAACAAATTCCACACATTCAGCATAAACAGTATCGAGCATTTTCTGAATTTCCGAAGCATTATGACTTCGTGATGATGGTGCAAACAATTTGTAAGGATACATTTCTATGTGGAAGGCCAATTGCTCAATCTGCTCATCATTCAGATAGTAGGGGTAGAAAATATCCTCTTCAAACATCATATGATGGACGAGTGATTGCAAACTATGGGGGGAAGAACCATCGATATGATCAAGATTGAAATCATCATATCCATATCCCGGACGAACCCTGAACCGGTTTGTTTTTCTGAACTCGTCTTCATTGACCTCGATCATGTTATTGAGTTTGATGATGATCGGTAAGAGGTCATCTATCAGGGAGATTTCCTCTCCGTTGACATAGTTTTTTCGCTGATATGCAAGGGATTTTTGTTGGAATAGTTTGAAAACACAAGCCGTGAGGTTACTGAAGTGAAATTTTATATGTGCTAATTCAGCCAGGAAACCCCTGAGTTTTTTCCGGTACAGATCGGAGTAAAAATCATCGTAAGAAAAGATTGTTGTTTTTATCAAAACTTTATACCCCTGCTCATTATAAACTTCAATAGCTGAATATCCATTGTACTGAAAATATCTGGATGTGATCTCTTGTATATAAGATTGTAATGAATATTTTGAAACTGTTGTGCGATCAATGTTTTCACTGTTTGTGGCAATCAGGTTTTGACTAAATTTTTCGATTCGTTCATCCATCCCTTTCGCAACTCCCTCTGTATCCTGAAAAAATTCTGCCTCTATCTGCATGGTGTTTCGGGAAGTACCCGGGTATATTTTTACCGGCCGGTTGCAGGGGATGAAAAGATGTTTTTGAGAACTACCGGTAGTCAATTTCAGCAATTGTTTTTCATCCATGTATTCGAGAATCAACTGATCTTTTAATGGCAGTTTCAGTTTTGCAGGAAGATTTTCTCTCAAATAAATCTCCAGCTGCTCTATACCCTTTTTATTTTGTTTGTTTTCCCTTTCCTGTTTTCTTATTATCATAGCATAAAGTTTCTGTAGTAGAAATTTTTTACTGGTAATTGCTCTCTTTTGTCTTTTGAGAATAAAACATTTTAAACAGAATATCTCATTGTCTTCGGCGAAAATAGATATAATTTCTGTGAAAATTCCGAATACTAAACAATATTCAAATGCTTCAGACTTCAAATATTTTAAAAAATTTAATATCAGATGGTTAGGACACCAAAAGATATTAACATAATTTATTGATACTTTTCCTGGAGTTTAGGATGAACTTATCTTTTTACCTTGTAATTGGTAATTACGATCTCCTTGCCGGTCTTACAATTATTTCCACCGGTGTTGGTCATGGAATAAACAAAGTCGAAGTTGTATTGATGGTATTGGCTGTACATTTGGCGAATATCGCTGCAGTCGTCATAGCTAATCATGATCTTGTTATCACTGGCATAGCGGTCTACAAACAATTTAAGTGCATCATGATCAAAGCTTTTGTGCAGGGTTCCCTTTTTTCCGTATAAACCTTTTTGCGCATTGGAAAAATAAGGGGGGTCGAGGTAGATAAAATAATCTTTTAACTTACGGTCAAATCTTCTGAAATCAACATTGATAAAATCAACATCCTTTAATAAATCAGACAGTTTGATGATTTTTTCTATGGATCGGTGGGTGAAATTCTTCTCATAGGCAAGCTTTGAATAATTGTAATTCAATCCTGAAAAAGAGGTTTTGTTGGCAACAAAAAACTGCTCCGGATGCTGCGTGTCTAATTTTTTAAATTCGTTTCTGAACTGTTCGCTGTCGAAAGCGTTTTTTATGCGAAGCAAATCACCCACCAACGTTTTCGGATGAATTTGCAAATATTGATAATAACGGATCAGGTTCTGGTCTATGTCGTTGGCCAGTGTAATTTCAGGGTTGTATTTTTGCAATACAAAAAGCAACACACTGGCTCCGCCTGTAAACACTTCAAAATATTTGTCGATATTTTCAGGCATGAAAGCCTGTAGGATGCGTGTCATTTTTGATTTGCCTCCCGGCCATCGCAAATTGGTTGTGACAAATTTGGGTGTTAAAAGTGCAGTTTTTTGAAGTTCTTTTTTGGGCATTGATTTTATGAAAATTAAAACACGTATTCAAACAAAAATTGTTTGCAAACTTACAGAAAAACCCCAGAATGATTATGTTTTATTTTTTCACAGCTTTACGGGTGTTTCGTTTCATTTCGTGCTGAACGCTGCCATCAATGTTTGTCTGGCATTGGTTCATTGGTAAAAGAAATAATAACTTACTTCTGAATCTCCTCAACCCCCCTCAACCCTTCTCAACCAACCTCAATCTTAAACTTCACCTAAGTCTTAACTACAAACCAGTGTGTTTCATAACGTCATTATTTGGAGTTCCATTCAACGATACATTCTTAAATCTAAACGGGAAGTATTGATTTTTTTAATATCTTTGAATGATGGAAGAAAATGCTTTTACAGAACAAAAGTCGATCAAAACAGAAGTTGAAAAAAAGAAAATCAGTGATCGTTCGCTACTGAGGTATCCGGGTGGTAAAACCAGGGGAGTTAGTTTTATTAAGCAATTTTTACCAAAAAATCTTGACGTTCTGGTGTCACCTTTTTTTGGGGGTGGGTCTGTTGAATTTTCCATATCCTCATCAGGTACAAAAGTTTTTGGTTATGATATCTTCTCTCCCCTGGTTGAGTTCTGGCAGTGTGTTTTTGATGATGCCTTATTATTAGCAAAGGAGGTAGAGAAGTTTTTTCCATTAACCAGGGAAAAATTTTATGAACTTCAAAAGAAACAATCGCTGTATGAAAACAAAGTTGAAAGAGCTGCAATTTTTTATGTTTTAAACAGATCATCTTTCTCCGGATCAACTTTATCTGGTGGAATGTCTCCAAATCATCCCCGTTTTACCCCTTCGAGTATTGAAAGATTAAGAAACTTCTATAATCCAAACGTTTGTTTAGCATATGCCGATTTTGAAGAATCATTAATAGAACACTCTCACGCTTTTGCTTATTTAGATCCTCCTTATTTAATAAAAAATTCCTTATACGGCAAAAAAGGCGATGCCCATAAAGGATTTGATCATCTCCGATTGAACAAGATATTGAAAAAAAGAGAAAATTGGCTTTTATCATATAATGATTGTGAAGAAATAAGAGATTTATATTCTGGATTTCATATACTTACCCCCAATTGGAAATATGGAATGAGTAACAACAAACTTTCAAGAGAAGTTTTGATATTTAGTGAAAATTTCCATATTCAGGGAGAATATTTTTATTAATGGCATCACAAACAGAAGTTGGTAAGGCATTTGAATTTGCCATTGCAACAACAGCAGTCAATAAAATTGGAAGTACACATTTGATAGCTCTCCAAAAAGATAAATCATTTGAAATAGCCCAGCATTGTTTCAATTTATTTGATTCTAAAAAACAACGGGATTTTTTGAAAGCATCAGAAGATGCCCTGGATCATATCATGGAGATCGAACCTTTTTTAAGCGATCCGTGCCTTGCTGATAATGAATTGGTAATTAGTCTTTCAAAAGACTTTGCAGGCACAAAAGGTGATGTGAGAGATGTGCTATTTATGAGACCTGATTACAACTGGGAAATTGGAATATCCGCAAAAAATAACCATAAAGCAGTAAAACACTCGAGATTATCAGAAAGAATTGACTTTGGAAAAGAGTGGACAGGATATGCATGCAGTGCCAACTATTTTTCTGAAATTAAACCTGTTTTTTCTGAATTAAGAGCGCTTAAATCAAAAAAAGAACTTTGGCGCAATTTGGAGCATAAACATAAACGATTTTATTTGCCTGTACTTAATGCTTTTATGAAGGAGCTTAAGGATATAGACAAAAATAATTATACAAACGTGCCTTCGTTATTACTTAAATATTTAATTGGGAAACAGGATTTTTATAAGGTTATCAAAAAAAACAAAATCACAGAAATACATGCTTTCAATATCAATGCTTCCTTAAATAAACAAACTTTAAAACTTAAACCAAAATATAAAGTAGCCAAGTTGAAATTGCCATCCAGAATAATAGAAATATCATTTAAAAAAGATTCTTTGGATACGTTATTTCTTACATTAGATGAAGGTTGGCAAATTTCCTTCAGGATACACAATGCATCAAGTAAGGTGGAACCTTCTCTGAAATTTGATATCAACCTAATAGGTCAGCCGCAAATTCTTTATAATCATCATATTAGCAGATGAAGGCTTTTATAATCCATTCAATTGTTTTTTTCTGCTCAAAACCTTTGCGCTACCTTTGCGCCCTTCGCGGTTATAAAATTCTCACCAAGACGCAACGACGCTAAAAAATATTTTCTTATCCTTCTTAACCTTCTAAACTATCTCAGCCTCAACCTCAATCTCACCCCCTTCTTCACCCACACCCCCTTCCCATCAAGGGTAACCGCCAGTTTTATGATGTTCTGGCAACACGGATGGAACAGGGTGGTTTCGTATTGGTGTTTTTACATATATCTATAATCTGTCCAGTTCATCTCTGGTCAAACCCGTAAGTCTCATAATTTCCTCATCGGACATTCCCATCT
>CAZPVB010000046.1:3383-21887 GCA_964589855.1 uncultured Bacteroidales bacterium | reverse complement strand
GTTAAACGCCAAACGTTAATCAGCAAATTGCAGGGAGATCTTCTTCACTTCTCTGCGAGCAGCAGTTTCAACAACAAGAAAATACAATCCCGCTTTTTGTCCCCTTAGGTCAATCTCTAATGTTTCACCCTGTAAAAGGTTCGCTATCTGTTTTTGCAAAATTTCCGACCCCCTGACATCGTAAACAGAAACCTGAATGTTTGCTGATGCTTCAGGGGAACCAACTGTGAAAATTCCTGTGGATGGATTGGGATAAACAGTATAAATGTCTGCTGTTGAATTGCCAGATAAATCTTCTTCAGCACTGGTGGTAGAATATACAAACATTGCTTTAACCGTTTTACCCGAGGCCGGCATCGTGTAACGATACACTTCTTCATCAGAAAGTACTTCGGTATTGGTTTCCCAGTTTTTAAAATAATGCAGGATATTTGGGTAGGCACGTAATATTACTTTTTCTCCCTCAAGGTATCTTCCTGCCCCGGTTACCTGCCCGGGCAGAAAATCAGAATCTTCCGGTTCTGTGCGCAAAGTGAGATTATACAATTGTCCGTTATACAGTTCAATATTGTCAATACCATAGGATCGTCCGTTTTCTCCTTCATACAAAAAGGCGATCTGCACGGGCGCTTCTGTTTGTGTATATTTCGAAAGATTCAGTACCACTTTTCCCCAGGCACCTTCATAACCGCTTTCATTTCCTTTTATGCTCCATATTTCCCGAAAGGAATTGTTTTGGGTGCGTATCATTACACGCAAAGCGTTTTTGGAATCATCATCCGGTGCTTCACTGATCAAAGAAAAACGCATGGCGGGTTGATTCAGCGATGTTACATCTATAAAAGGGGTTACGATCCATTCCTGCTGGTTTTCCGAATCCGGTGCAATGGTTAAAAAATGACTCCCAGTTTGAGGAGCAATATCATTTTCGTTGAAATTGGCCAATGCAGTGAGTTCCCAGGAAGAATTGCCCGAACTGTATTGACTCCAGCAATCTGGCAGTATATCATCACTGAATATTTGTGCATACGGAAATTCCACTATCTGCTCTGCACAATCTTCTGTAATTAGCATGGTGGCTACATTAGATGGATCAGATTCATAAGTTGAATCTTCCTCTTCATACAAAGCAGTTGCATAGTACCTGTAAAGCCCGGTGTTTACATCCTGATCCGTAAACTCAAGGGAGTCAAATGTTTCTGTTTCGTATATCATCTGATCATTTCTATAGAGTCGGTATTGTACAGGATCTTGTTCCGTGCGGGCAACTGTTGTGGTTTTGTCTGATGGCATTTTTTGATGCGCAAAACCGGAAGAATTGATCTGAGGGAAGACAACCGGATTTTTCTTTTTGGAACCCTCAATGTATATCCCTGTGAGGTGGGCAAAAGCCTGTGATTGGTCCTGGTGGGCCGACCATGAATCCATTTCGCCGATAAAAGAAATGCCCTGCCCGAAATTGATGGTTCTCATCAGACTGGACGGATGACCGCTCGGATCTACACTTCTTACGGCCACATAAAAATGATCATTCAAAATGATGGGTTCTTCCAGCGTATAGATGTATTCCTGAAAATGTTCAGCGGTAAGTTCTTCCGATTCATATAGCAATGTTCTTCCATCCGAATCGTATATCTTGAACCGGAATTGGTCATTAGGCCAAGGATAGCTCTCATGTTCCACAAAAGTGTGAGACACCTTGCTTAAAGTCACAGGATATGAAAATCCCATGATATCGCTGTTAAAAAAGGTTGCCCGTTCGGGGGTGCCCCACGAGAGATGCGTGTAATCTTCAATGTATTTAAACCAACCCGGATCATTGGGTGCATTACCGGGAGCATACCATTGCACTGATACCAGGTTTTCTTCATTGTTATATAGTGTTTGTACAAAGCCGGGGCTTCTAAACTCATTATGATAGGGGTCGAATCCAGGTATTTCTGTTTCACCTGTTTCCAAAGGATCCAGAAAGGGCACCAGTTGCCGAACATCTACTACGCCGTTTTTATCCCAATGATAACTGAATTTTCCGTAATAATCGGGTGTGTAAGGATTGGTGCAGGAAGAGGATCCCCCGGTAAGGGTACCCACGATCAATCCGTATTCGTTAAACAATGGAGAACCCGAAGAACCCCCTTCTACAACACCATGCCCATTATCTGTAGGCAACCAGTTGAGCTGCCATGCGGAGTTAGGTGCCATTTGTTGTTCGCTGATGGTTGGAGTGGTGCTGTTCAGTTCATTGGTAAAAGTGGATATTTTTTTGGCATCGCCTGCCGGATGGTGTATACCTGCACCACTTTGCGCGGGCTCATCGAGTCTGCTCCAGCCATTGTAGTAAGGTAGCCAATGTTTTGGTGGTGTTTGATTCAATAAAAGTAACCGGAAGTCTGACGCGGAAGTTATTCCTGCGCTGGCCAACAGGCTGCAACCAGTTATCATGTTATATTCGGGGGTACCCTGATTGGAGCAACCTGGTCTTTCAAAATTAAAATAGAACTGCCAGTATAAATGATCCTCTGTGTCCGCTTCATCGCCACAGTGGCCTGCTGTCAGGAAATAGGGCGTACCATCATGAGCCGTATTGTTTATAAGCGATCCGGTACACCAGGAATAGGATATTTCTTCGTTTTCATCATCTTCGGTACGCATGAGTATACGGGCAACGCCTCTTTTCTGTCGCTGCCATTGGTCACCTTCGCTGCAATTGATATTTACCTGGCACGAACCACTACTGCCCAGGTCTTTTTCGTCGGAAAACAGCCCCCCCTGATAAATATGAATAATCTCACTTACATAAAAGTGTGAATCCCGTATTTTCATTTTCTCATCTTCCCGCGACAGATTCAACGGTTCTGTATATTGTATGATTAGTTGTTCCACTGGAAATGCAGGTGTGCTGAGAATTTGATAATCGTTATTGTCTTTATGGGTATAAGGACCGGCAATAAATGTCTCATCTGCTGAATAGATAACCAGCTCGGAGTGATCTCCCAGCAGAAAATTTTCTAATACCAATCCCATAGAAACACTGCCAGGACTTTCTACCAGGACTTTCCAAACGAGAAGGGAATCTCCTGATTTTTCAAAAAATCCTGTATCATCAGGAGTTAGTTCTACCGGAATGCCAAAGCCACCTTTCATGGCAGTTCCGGGTTTGTGATTTTTATTAAGAGGTATATCTTCTTGCTGTTTATTTGTAAGCGATATGATCTCTGATTGATTTCTGACCTTTTCTTCAAAGGACACAGAACCTTGCAGGATATCATTTGTAGCTTCCAGTGAATTCATCTGCAAAAAGAAGAGAAGTAAAGAAATAAGGGTGAAATAAGAATGAAATGTAAAACGCACCATAATAAAATTTTTTTGGTGATTAATTGAGGTAGTTTAAAATTTTAAGACACTATAAATTTAATGTAAAGCATAGAAAATAAATATATTACTATTTCTTTTGTAACAGGATTTTCTGCCAGAAAACCGTTTGCGTGTAAAACCGCTAAAATCCACTTTTTATTTCGGACTTAAGAATTAGCAAAGTTTTTTACCAAAAATCCAGGGTGATAAACTGTAATGTATTGATTATTCAAAAATAATTAATTTTTTGGAATACCCCCCTTTTATGACGGAATTTATTAGCGTAACAAACATTTTTTGGAAAAACTATGGATTTTTATCTGGTCTGAAGATAAGTTTTAACAGCACAAAACTGTTAAATATCATTGAAAAACGATATTAATTTACATGATTATTGCAAATTTGATTAAATATATTTTTATATTTGCGGTTTATTTACCAAAACTTAATGTATTATTAAAAACAAAACAACATGAAAAAAATCGTTTTTACTGGTATGCTGATGTTTGTGATGATGAGCTTCTCGGCTTTTGCACAAACCAGTATATCGGGAACTGTAACCGATGCAGATGATGGTACTTCGCTACCCGGAGTATCTGTAGTTGTAAAAGGAACAACCTCAGGAACCATTACCAATGCTGATGGTACTTACCAGATCGATGCACCCGGGGATGCCACACTTGTATTTTCATTTGTAGGATACAACACCACAGAGGTACCTGTTGACGGGCGCACTACTATTGACATTGCTTTGCAATCAGCTTTAGTTGGTCTTGAAGAGGTAATTGTTATTGCCTATGGTACCACCACCAGAGAGTCTTTTACCGGGGTAGCAGATGTTATCTCCAATGAAAAAATTGAAAGACGCCCTGTTTCCAATATCAGTAGAGCGCTCGAAGGTGTTGCTCCTGGTGTACAGGTTAGCTCCTCCAGCGGACAACCCGGAGAAGGTGATGCCATCCGCCTGCGTGGTTTTGGATCGGTAAGTTCATCCAATGCCCCGCTTTATGTTTTGGATGGCGTACCTTTCGATGGTACCCTCAACTCTATCAACCCATCCGATATTGAAAATGTTTCTATTCTAAGAGATGCAAGTGCTTCTGCCCTTTATGGTGCAAGGGGTGCCAATGGTGTGATTATCATTACCACCAAAAAAGGTGATTCTGGTAAACCGACCATGACTTTTAATTCAAGGGTAGGTTTCTCTGACAGGGCCATTCCTGAATATGACAGGGTAAATGAGCAGGAATATTATGAGGTAATGTGGGAAGCATACCGCAATGCGCTTGTTGCCACAGATGAATACACACAAGAGGAAGCCGGTATTGTTGCCTCCGGTTTATCTGATGATCCTTCAGAAGTAGGTATTTATGAAAATCTTGGTTTTTATAATCCCTATAATGTAGAGCCAGATCAACTCATCGATCCTGTAACCGGGCAATTGAACCCCAATGCACAACTCCAATACAGCGAAGACTGGCAGGATGAACTTGCTCGCACAGGTATCAGACAGGATTACCAGTTCAACGTATCCGGTGGATCAGACATATCTGATTATTTTGTCTCCTTTGGTTACCTCAACGAAGAAGGTATTATCAACCATTCAGGCTTTGAAAGGATCAATGCCCGTATCAACCTGAATGCCCAACCAACTACCTGGTTTGAAACAGGTTTAAATCTTTCAGGATCTACAGCAGAACAGGATTTCTTCGTTACAAACAGTACAGCCACAACCAACCCGTTCTATTTTTCAAGGGTAATGGGCCCCATTTATCCTGTTTATCTTCATGATGATGAAGGCAATGTTGTGCTGGATGACAATGGTGATAAAGTTTTTGATTACGGAACGCCCTATATAACTGCTGACGGAACAGATACAATAAACCGGGTAAGACCTTATGCTGGTCTGGCAAACCTTGCCGGTACCCTTGCTCTGGACGACCGATCGCACAAACACGACGCCGTTGGCGCACGTACCTATGCCCAGTTCAACATTCTGGAAGGATTAAATTTCCGTATGAACCTTAGTACCGATTATTATTCACGTTATCAGACCACTTTCCAGAACCCTGAGTTTGGTGATGCTGCAAATGTTTCTGGTCGCTCTACCAAAACATATTTCAGGAATCTTACCCTCACTTTCAACCAACTTCTCAATTACAGTCGCGAATTTGGCGATCATAATGTGGATGTTCTCTTCGGGCATGAATCTTATTCTTTCCGCTTAAATAACCTGTCTGCCACCCGTGTGGGATTTCCGCTTCCCGGTAATACAGAGATTGGGGTAGCTGCCACCGCTGAAGGTTCTAATTCTTATGAGGATAATTACCGTATCGAAGGATATTTTTCCCGCTTAAGTTATGATTATCTGAATAAATATTATATCTCCGGTAGTTTCCGCCGCGATGGTTCTTCCCGCTTCTATGAAGACATTCGCTGGGGTAATTTCTGGTCTGTTGGTGGTTCATGGAGAGCCAGTCAGGAAGATTTTCTTAGTGATATCAACTGGTTGGATAATCTCAGGGTGAAAGCCAGCTATGGTGAGCAGGGTAATGATGCTCTTCTGACTGGTGGTAATGCCAATTATTATGCATGGCAAGGTCTTTACGAACTGGGTGTAGATAACTATATTTATAATGGTGCCCTGCTTTCCAGTCTCGAAAACAGATCATTGCAATGGGAGGTGAACAAAAACACCAACATTGGGGTTGACTTCAGACTCTTTGACCGTGTAGAGGCAGAAGTAGATTACTTTATCCGCCAATCTGAAAACCTGTTGTTTAATGTTCCGCTTCCAACTTCCACAGGTATTACTATTCTTAGTCAAAACATTGGAGCCATGAGAAACAATGGTATCGAAGCCCGTTTGTTGGTAGATATTGTAAAAGGGTCCAATTTCCGCTGGAGTACCGATCTGAACGTAACCCATTTCACCAATGAGATCACCAAACTTCCTGAAGGTGAAGGAATTGTTTCCGGAACTAAAAGACTCGAGGAAGGAAGATCACTTTATGATTTCTGGATTCGTGAGTTTGCCGGTGTAGACCCTGAAAACGGTGATGCGCTTTATTATGTTGATGTTCTCGATGATGAAGGAGAACCTACCGGTGAAAGAGAAACCACCAACGTGGTTGCAGATGCCGACCGCTATTATGTGGGTACCTCTATTCCTGATTTTTATGGCGGTATGACCAACAATTTCGTAATTGGAGACTTTGATCTCTCTGTTCTTACTACATTCTCTTATGGTGGTGATATGTATGACAATGCCTATCTCACCCTCATGCACTCCGGAAGATACGGTTCGCACTGGCACAGCGATATTCTTGATCGCTGGCAACAGCCTGGTGACCAAACAGATGTGCCACGCGTTGAAAATGGTAATCCCAACCTAAACGGTTTTTCTACAAGACATTTGTTCGATATGTCTTATTTTACGATTAAAAACGTAACTGTTGGATATAATGTGCCCAGAGCTTTGACGCAACAGATTGGTATTGCTGATCTGCGCATCTTTGCTCAGGCAGACAACCTTGCTATCTTTAGTACAGAACCGGGTATGAACCCACAGGCAAGTTTTGCCGGTGCCGGCGACCATTCTTACTTTCCCGTAAGAACCATTACTTTTGGTGCTAATTTACAGTTTTAATAACCTTAAAACCTTTTAAAAATGAAAATACATATAAAAATAATAGCAATTCTTGCTCTCATAGCCTTGCTGAGCAGTTGCGAAGAAGACTTTCTCGATACATCACCTACCGATGGGGTATCCAGTGATGGAATATTTGAAACAACCCAGGGTGGCTACCTTGCCCTCAATGGCGTATATCGGTTTCTCTATGATTTTGACCGCGCTGAAGGCGGGGATGGGCATGATAATTTCGGGGTAAAATCTACCCAGATGAGTCTTGACCTGATGGGTAATGATATGGTATTGCATTCTCAGGGTTATGGTTGGTTTGTGGCTAATTATAATTATACCGAGCATAGGAATGAGTTAGATGTGTTGCCGTTAATGACATGGCATTTGCATTATAATGTTATAAACAATGCAAATTTGATCTTGGCCAATATCGATGATGCTGACGGTCCCACTGCTGAGAAAAACAGTGTGAAGGGACAGGCTTTGGCTTTGCGTGCTTTTGGTCTTTTCCAAAATATTCAATTGTATGCGCAACCCTATGCTGTTGATCCATCCGCACCCGGTATTCCGATCTATACCGAACCCACTTCAGAAGGCGCTCCCAGATCATCTGTTGCTGATGTATATACCCAAATTACCCAGGATCTTGATGATGCCATCACGCTTTTTGCTGATGCTGCTCCTCAAAGGCATATTTCTCATTTAAATCTTGCTTCAGCACACGGTTTAAGAGCACGTGTAGCTCTGGTGATGGAAGATTGGCCAGCTGCCATTTCTCATGCCAGTGCTGCTATTGCTGCTGCCGAAGGTTCAGGAAAATCTCTTTACACGCCTGCTAATTATACCGCTGATGGTTTCAATTCTGTCTCCGGTTCTGAATGGCTTTGGGGTACTGAAGTAAACGAAGAACAAGCAACCATTTTTGCCTCTTTTTACAGCCATATGGATGCACGTTTTCTTTCTTATGCCCAGCTTGGATTACAGAAAAAGATCACAAAGGAATTGTATGATCAATTTCCTGACTCAGACGTGAGAAAAACTTTGTTTATCGCACCTGGTGAAGGATCTGATAATCTGGTGGATTTTAACCAAATGAAATTTCTGGTTCCTGAAATCGGTTCATGGGCCGCTGATTATCTCTTTATGCGTCTTTCTGAAATGTACCTTATAAAAGCGGAAGCCGAGGCCAGGTCAGGATCTGACGACGCTCAGCAGACTTTATTTGAACTGGTTAGCCAAAGAGATCCGGATTATGTGCTTTCAACCAATACCGGACAGGCACTTATTGACGAAGTAATGCTGCATCGCAGACTTGAACTGTGGGGTGAAGGTCATGGTTTTACTGATATCAGAAGATTGGTACAACCCCTTGCTCGTCCTACCGGAGAAGGTAATCATAGCGCTTCTCTTGCCAGTGTTCTTACATTGGAACCTACAGACAATAAGTTTCTGTTTAAAATCCCTATTGATGAAATAGATGCCAATGACGCCCTCACAAATCAGGATCAAAATCCCTGATTTATTCTGATAAAAATATCATCATATTTATATAAAAAACGGCACAATCTTATTAATTGTGCCGTTTTTTGCTTTTTAGATGGAATTGGATTTTTCTCTCCATATATATCAAATTGAAGCAAACCGATCTGGAATAAACAAAAAGTAAACAATTAGCAATTTCTTGTATAGACGTATTGGGGTCTTGGGGTTATTAAATTTATATCTCACAATAGGATTTTACTACCATTTTAGTGGATAAAGGTCTAAACTACCATGAAAAAATAGGATTGCACTTCTAAAGTTCTGAAATCTACGGTAGACTCTTGCTGTTAATTTTATTTCCTGTCTTTTCTGACAAGATGATAACTAAACATAGGAATACTGACAACACCAATATTTTCATTTCTTTCGACAGTATTATGGATACGCGAACCAGATATGAGATTAGTGTTCATGTTCCTGAGTCCCTTTCCGCCACATCTGTCATGGTATCAATTGTTCCTGAAAATTTGTTATTTGCCTCCATGGAAAACACAAAACCAAACTTATTTACCGGAACCTTGTCTGATCAAAAAATACAGATGCATCATGGAATTGTAGAAAAACGGCACCCTTTATTATCCGGCAAAGTGAGAAGTAGGGATGGTGTGGTTTATGACCATCAATGGGTAACCTTGTCAGCACGCGATTCGCTGCCGAATTTTATTTATAACAGAACTGACAGTTTGGGTGGGTTTAGTTTTCTACTGAATGATTACTATTTTGGCAAGGATTTATATTTGGAAACATATTCTCCGGATATGGCAAATATTGATTACCTTTTTTCTTTTGATAAAATACAACAGATTACTCGACGAATTATTCTGGTTGTCGCCTGAAAAATATCAGCATATTATGCTTGACAAACAAAAGATTCGCTCTTTCTCGTTTTTTTCAGAAGGTGATACCTTATGGTTTGAGATCATTCATATACCAGATGTTATTACCGGAAAAGTAAACTCTGTTTATGCGCAAATAATCTATGAGGGTTCTGTTCTTATTTATGCGATCAGATCCGCCCGGTTGTCCTCACGAACTGAAACGGTCAATGTGGGTGGAAGACCTGTTCGGCAGCAGATTTTGCAAAAAAGAGATCATTATTTCTTATTTCATCCCGGTAAAGATCATTATTCTCCTTTAAGACCTGACAGGAAATCAGTAATCAGTTTTTTTCCTGAAAAGGAAAAAGAAATAAAGGATTTTATCAGAAAGAACAAATTAGAGGTCAGAAACGAAAACCAATTGGTTGAAACTTTTCGTATACTCGACGATCAGGGTTTTTGGAAGGGAAAGTGATATTTTTATAAGATGAATGTATTTTATCCTTAAATTTGTTTTATATATCTGCCTGTTGTTTCTCTAAATCTATCAGGTGATATTTATATTCATTTTTTGTGTGCATTTATTGTACCGTGCTCTTCTGGAATTTATTCTAGTGTAAAATGATTAAGTTTTGGCAGGTTCCCGGTATTTTTTTATAATCTGTAAACTCAATTTTTTATGAAACAAAGAACTTTTACTTTCCTTTTTCTCATCCCTATGATTTTTTTGGGTTCAAATCTTTTCGCCCAGATGTTTGATATAGACACCCGGGCAATGACATCTGAACCCCGCGAAGTTATTGATGAAGATCATCCCTTTTCCGATCCCGAATATATGGAAGCATTTTTGGCGCGTTTTCAGAGATCAACCGATAAAATTGTAGGTGGTGAAGAGGTTGACATTCTTGATTACCCCTGGCAGGTTTCCCTGCAAACGGTTCCTCAGTTTGGGGCACAGCACTTTTGCGGGGGTACTGTTATTGACAGTGAGTGGATACTTACTGCCAGTCATTGTCTGGAGGATGAGGCCATTACCCCCTCGGTAATTCGTATCCGTGCTGGTTTTACTTCTTTAAGTTCCAGTAAAGGCACATACCATAACATTTCAGAGATTATTATGCATCCGCAATACAATGGAAATAATTACAATAACGATATAGCCCTCCTCAAACTATCTGATCCCATCAACCTGGATGATCCGGCCACGGCCAAAGTAGATCTGGTAAGAAGTTTTGATGTTGAGACGGGTTTGACCGATGCAGGTGTTATGTCAAAAGTTTCGGGTTGGGGTAACCTTTCCAGTGGCGGAGAATCTCCCGATATTCTTCACGCTGTTGAGGTACCCATTGTTGCCGGATCGGCCGGTTACAACCCTGCCTCTATTACCGATGGGATGATCCTTGCAGGGGCAACGGGACAAGATGCCTGCCAGGGTGATAGTGGCGGACCTCTGGTGGTTCCTGACGGAAACGGTTTTTATAAAATTGCCGGTGTGGTAAGTTGGGGAAACGGTTGCGGATTGGCGAATTTCCCCGGCGTATATGCCAGAGTAAGTTTTTATGAAGATTGGATTGATGAATATATCATTGGCGATGACCCCAATCAATATGAGGTCTTATGGTTTGAAGGTTTTGAACCGGCCAACGCTGATGGCGCCTTGCCCGAAGGATGGGAATTAAAAGTGAACACAGCGGATGATGGTGGAATCAATGGAAACAACCTGGTTGATACTGCTGATGTTGACATTCCTGATTTTTGGTTTCGTCTTTCCGACGATACTTTTCCTTATAATGAAGGATCTTCAGATGATTTTGTTCGTACTGGTGATGCAGCTATGCATATTACATGGAATACCGATGATTTTAACTGGGCAATCTCCCCGGAAATTGAATTACCCGACAATGAAGGTGTATTGGAGCTCTCTTTTTGGCCCTTGATTGCAAATGACGTTTCAGAAGGATGGATTACCAAATTCTATCTTACCGTTTTGGTAAATGATGAATGGCAAACCCTTGTATCACTTGATGATGGAACTGATTATTTATTCAGTGAAGAAATAGTTACAGACCTGGAGGAGTTTAAAGGGGATACCATTCGCTTCGGCTTTGTGCACGAGTGGAATGACGGCATACAAGTGTCTGTTGATGATATTTCATTGCGCACAGAAAATGAACAGATCATGGCTCAATGGATGGTCTCAGATGGAACCGATCCTTTGTCCGATGCTTTTGTTAAAGTTCGCGGAGTGGGTCAGTTTACAACAGATGAAACAGGCTTGATTGATGTACCCGTTTACCTGGGCACCAATGAATATGAATATTCCGTTTCCCGCTCTGGATATTTTCCCCTGGAAGGAAGTGTGCTCATTTCAGAAGACGGGCAAATGGTGGAGGTTGTGATGGAAAAAATTCCTGCTCCTGAAATTGTTGTCTCACCCGAATCTTTGACTTTTGACCTGGCTTTGGGAGCTACCGACAGCACCCAAATCAATATTTCCAATCCCGGCGATGCTGAACTGGAAGCATCTCTCTTCCCTTATCCTGCTGCATCAAACCTGAAAGATGTTTTTATTGCAGAACAGCAAACCAGTATTTCTGATCAAACGATAAATATTGATCCAGCACAATTACAGGCAATTACACAATCTTCCGAACCTCAGCAATTTGAGACCGAAAACCAAAAGGACAACAGGGATGTGCCGGAAGAACAAGAGGAGGTATTTTATGACAATGGTAATATTACGGTTTCAATAGGTACGGACGGTGCCGGTAGTTTTGCTGCTGCTGCCAGGTTTACATCCGACGAACTGGAGTCTTTCTATGGAATATACGAATTGTCGCAGGTAAAGTATTTTGTTGCTACCGATGATTTCAGCAGCGTGGAAGTGAAGATTTGGGAGGGAGGCTCATTGGATGGACCGCTCGCGGAGATTTATTCACAGGATGTGACGGATGATGTTTTGGTTGGAGAATGGAGTACGCATGAGTTGCCCGTGAATCTGCCTTTAAATCCGGGTGAAGAGTATTGGATAGGCTATGCTTTGGAAGCTACCGGTGGATTTCCTTTAGGCGCCGATACAGGACCCATGGTACAAGACAAAGGGGGGTGGCTGTTGGTCAATTCCAATTGGGCGCAGCTGAATACTTTGGGCGAACCGGCACTGGACTATAACTGGGGTATCCGGGGTGTTTTGCAGATGAGTGTTAATATTGACTGGATGACCTTTGATCCTGCTTCCGCCGTGATTGCACCGGAAACAGATTCAGATATAGAAATACTTTTTGATGCCACAGACCTGGAACTGGGTACTTATGAAGCGCAAATACTCGTGGTAAACAATGCAGGAGAGAATGTTTCAGTTCCGGTGACCCTGAATGTGGTGCCACCCACATACGATGTTACATTTGTAATCACTGACGAGGCAGGCGAAGCAGTTACCGATGCCCAGGTAACACTCGATGGCGTTGAAAACGAAGCTGGCAATTATCTTTTCGAAGACCTCGAAGCAGGCACATACAACTACGAAGTTACAAAAGAGGGTTTCCTTACCTCCTCGGGAAGCATCATGGTGGCAGATGATGATGTTTCGCCGGCAGTAATACTTATCTCTGAGGAAACAACACCGGTAAACCTTACCGTTACGATCAAAGATGAGTTTGATGAACCTGCACCCAACGTAGAATTTCTTTTGCAGGGATTCGGTGTAAAGACCACCGATGATCTGGGACAGGTTTCTTTTACCGTTTTCCCGGGTACTTTCTCCTTTTCTGCCAGCGGTGTTCCTTTTGTGACCCTGGCAGATGATTTGGTTGTTCCTGATCAGGAAAATGCAGAACTGGAATTTTCTCTGGATTATTTGCGGTTTCAAGTTGATCTGCTTGTAAATTTAGATGGATCAGGAACGGTTAGCGGAGAGGGAGAATTCTACTACGGCGAATCTGCCACTATTGAAGCAACTGCCAATACAGGATATACCTTTTTGCACTGGATGGAAGATGGAGAAATTTTTTCTGAAGAATCATCCGTTACTTTTGATGTTTTCGAAGCAACGAGTCTGATGGCAGTTTTTGAGCTCAACACCTATGCTATCACCTCCTCATTTGAAGGTCCTGGCGCTATTGATCCGGAAGGAGAAGTGATGGTGGAACATGGAAATGATCAGGGTTTTTTCATCACTCCCCTACCTGGTGCCTACATTGCAGATGTATTGGTAAATGAGGAAAGTGTGGGTGTCACAGAGGAATATATCTTCGAAGATGTTACGGAAGACGGAAATGAGATTCATGCCATTTTTGAATGGCTCTCCTATGATGTAACCATCACCAGCGAAGGGAATGGTACAGTTGATCCATCCGGCACCGTGGCAGTAGAGCATGGCAATAGTCTTGAAATTGAATTTATTCCCGAATCAGGACATTATTTAACAGACCTGCTTGTTAACGACATTGGGGAAGACCCTGTTGAGTCCTTCCTGCTGTTGGATGTAACGGAAAACACAACGGTACATGGTGTATTTGATATCATGACATACACAGTAAATGCAAGCGCTCAGGGCAATGGCACCATTTCACCGGAAGGTGATACAGTTGTTGACCATGGAGACGATCTGACCTTTGTGCTCAGCCCCGGAGAAGACAGCTTTGTATCCGACATTCTTGTTGACGACATCAGTGTGGGAGCTGCTGAAGAATATACCCTTTTTGATATTGCCAAAGATACAGACGTTCTGGCCATCTTCGATCTCATCAACAGTATCAATGATCTTTCTGATCAATCTCAGGTAAACATTTATCCAAACCCTGCTGCTTCTGATGTTACTGTCAAAAGCGATGAGGTAATTGAACTGATCAGTATCTACAATATCAAAGGGCAGATGGTGGATTCTTTTGAGTCTTTTTCAAAAGAACAAAAGATCAATGTTGAGCAATATGATTCGGGCATGTACTTTGCGAAAGTACTATCCATTACCGGAGAGGTGTCTGCTTTGATCTTTGAGGTAAAATAGCGTTTGTGAAAGCTATTAACGAATGCTTTTGAAACAACAAAAAAGGGTTGCCATCCGGTAACCCTTTTTTGTTGATTATTCTTATCGACTTTTTTTTGTGATCGTTGGTCTTGATTTTCTCTTCCGGCGATCAATTAAGTTTTCATGCTATCAACAGGTAAATTTAATTTTGTTAGATGTTATAATTGGTTTATTTTTGCAATCGGGAAACACCGGAAGTAAAAAAAATGACTTCATCAGATAAAACCACTATTTGTTTATTTTGGTTTCATTATTGTAAAGAAATTATTTGCTTGTTGGGGTGATTTGCCTAATACAAACATCCATTAATTCACCGGATAATAATTTTAATTAAAAAAACATGAAAAAGTTAGCGATTTCATTTGCCTCTCTGCTTTTTTGTTCTTTGTTTCTTGTTGCAACATTGCAGGCAGAGGAGAAAGGACCCGAACTTAAATTCTCAAAAGACGCAGAGCAATTGGGTACAATTCTGGTTAAAGACCTTGAAACGTACAAGTTGCAGGTTGAATTTACCAATGAAGGTGACGCACCTCTTGTTCTTTCCCATGTAAGGGGATGCTGTGGCACAAGAATAAAAAATTGGCCCAAAGAACCGGTAATGCCTGGTGAAGAAGGTGTGATTGAAATTGAATTCAGATTGGCCCCCCGCCCGCACAAAGTAAGCAGAACCGTTACCGTTACTTCCAATGATCCTAAAAATGTGAAAATGTTTCGCATATACGGTGAAGTAGTGAACGAAGAAACCTCTGATTTTAACTCAGGACAACAAAACAAAGCCATGGTTCCTGAAAACAAACAATAAAGTCTTGTGCCGTTTTTATGCGCAACACAAACGCTTTCACAAAAACTTATTTTGTATCCGGAAATTTTTCTTAATAAGAAAATTTCCGGATATTTTTTTGTAGACCCAGGGAAATTCTTTTTCTTTTTCAAACTTCGGTTGCTACAGTTTTGTTAAATTCGCATTCAGTTTTTAAATTCTAAAATGTAATGAACAGGCAAAAGATCATAACTCTCTTTTTATGGGTATCACGGATACTCTTTGGTGTTGTATTTATTTTTTCCGGATTTGTAAAAGCCGTCGATCCTTTAGGCTCTACATACAAATTCCAGGACTATTTCCTCGCTTTTAATGCCGAATGGCTCTTTCCCCTTGCACTTCCCCTTTCCGTATTGTTAAGTGCCCTTGAATTTATTGTAGGGGCATCTGTGCTCATGGGCGTAAAAATGAAATATGCTTCCTGGGGTGGTTTGCTTTTTATGCTGTTCTTCACTCCGCTAACCTTATACATTGCCATTGCCGATCCGGTTCCTGACTGCGGTTGCTTCGGCGATGCACTGATCATTAGCAACTGGGAGACTTTTTACAAGAATCTGATCATTCTTGCTGCTATTATCTTTATTTTTGTGCACCAGAAAAGTTTCAAACCGATTATTTCAGCCGGTAAGGATTGGCTCTTACCTATTATATTTACGGTTTTCATCCTTTTTATTTCTTTTTATTCTTTGCGAAATTTACCCATTCTTGACTTCCGTCCATGGAAAAAAGGGAACAATATTTACGAGCAACTTACACCTGTACAGGAACAAATTGCTGAATATATTTTTGTTTACGAAAACCCTGAGACAGGAGAGCAAAAAGAATTTTCTGTTGATGAGCTACCCTCAGACCCATGGGTGTATCTAGACCGCAAGGAGAAAATCATTCAGGAGTTTATTGATGCACCCATCACCAATTTTTACATTCAGGATGAATATGGCGATGATTATACCGATTCATATATTGCCAACCCCGATTTTCAGTTTGTTGTGGTTGCTTACGATCTGGGACGCACACATAAAAAAACTTTTGAAAAGAAAATCAATGAATTTGCCAGCCTTGCAGAGATCGATGGTGTATCTTTTATTGTGCTTACAGGGAGTACTTTTGAAACCATGGATGAGTTCAGACATGAAGTACAGGCTTCCTATCCTTTTTATCAGTCGGATGGGACCGCATTGAAAACCATTGTTCGTTCCAATCCCGGAATGCTTTTGCTCCACAATGGAGTAGTAGTTGACAAATGGCACTATTCCAACATTCCGTCTTACCCGGAGGTGAAAGAAAAATACCTGCAAAAGGATGAAACTCCCTGAGAAATAAAAAGTGATTATTGCTTTTCTGAAAACTGATGGATTTTAGAAAAAATATAATATAGCAATCTTATATATAGTTAGATATAGCATCAGGTATGGAACATCTGATGCTTATCTCTTATTTTTAAAAAAGTCCCTCAATATACTACTGCATTCCTCCTCCTTTAATCCCATTATAAGTTTTGTTCTGGGATGTAGAATTTGCTTGCTTGTATTGGTAAATCCTCTTTTCTGGTCTCTGGCACCTACTACTATTTTTCCGATCTGTGCCCAATAGCTTGCTCCGGCGCACATTACGCAAGGCTCGAGCGTAACATAAAGCGTACAGTCCTGTAAATATTTTCCACCAATATGCTCAAAAGCTGCGGTAAATGCCTGCATTTCGGCATGCGCGGTTACATCATTCAACCTTTCGGTCAGATTATGACTGCGGGCAATGATCTGGTTCTGACATACAATCACTGCTCCCACAGGAATTTCACCGGCATCAAAAGCTTTGCTGGCCTCCTTCAATGCCTCATTCATGTAATGTTCATCGTTATAGATACTTAAAGTCATGTTTTAAATGGTTTTTTAAGAATTAAATATGAGTCCACTCCGTAAACTTGTTTTCGGCAAATCTGTGTTCTTTTTCATTTTTTAAACACATTGATTATCAGGATTTAGCATCTGTGTAAATCTGTGTAATCTGTGGATAATTTACTTTTCAGAGTGGACTCAAATTTTAAATTTTCCTTTATGATTAATCATTTGTCTGTTTATATTGTTAGTTTGTTGGAAATTCCAGTTGTAGTATGAAGAAACAATTCATGACAATACTGTTGCCAGACAACTATATTTACAATTCAAAGCATTGTTTATCATGCCGTTAGAGTTTTTTTGGCGAGCTCTCTCGTTGAAAAAACAAGAACCGAATGATTCAAATTATAAACAGATAAAACAGAAAATATTTTAGGATAGGAATCCCTCATTATAAGAGATTGTTAACCCAATGCAGATTTAATTTCATCCATAAAAACCGATAAAATGGAAATAAAAACCCAACTTACCGATTTTGCCAAAGATACTATTTCTGGTTTATTGAAAAATCCAAAACATCTCAATCCAAAATATTTTTACGATGACAAGGGTAGTGAGATTTTCAGAAAGATCATGAGAATGCCCGAATATTATCCTACCAATTGTGAATTTGAAATATTTCTTGAGCAGTCTTCTGAAATGATAAAAATGATGGAGAATGCGCAAAACGGTTTCGACCTTATTGAACTGGGGCCGGGAGACGGATTAAAATCAAAAGTATTACTTCGCAATCTTTTACAATCCCATATTGACTTTGATTATTTCCCTGTCGATATTTCATCAGATGCTATACAAAAACTTGTAAATGAATTGGCCAGGGAATTAAATGGTATCAAAATTCAAGAGCGTGTGGGGGACTTTTTTAAGGTTTTGGAGCATTTTAATCCTCAAAGCAGCAGACCAAAGGTGCTTCTTTTTCTGGGTGGAAACATTGGGAATTTTAATCCGGGAGAGGTTGAATCTTTTCTGTCAAAAATTCATGAGCTTACCCGTAAAGGGGATAAGATACTCATTGGATTTGATCTTAAAAAATCGCCTGATGTTATTTGCAAGGCATATGATGACCCCCAAGGCTTTACCCGCGATTTTAATTTTAATTATCTGCATCGTATCAACCGTGAACTGAATGCCGATTTTGACACCTCCCTTTTCGAGCATCATGCTTCTTATGATCCGATGGCAGGTAGCATGAAAAGTTTTCTTGTCAGTAAAAAAGATCATAACGTCTGCTTTGGTATTACGGAACAACAAATTCATTTTAAAAAATGGGAAGCGATCTACATGGAACTTTCACAGAAGTACGACCTGGAAATGATTCGAAAAATGGCATTGGATGCCGGATTTGAAGTGGAAGGGAATTTCATTGATTCCCAGGGGTATTTTGCCGATTCGCTCTGGGTGAAAAA
>CAZPVB010000046.1:0-3283 GCA_964589855.1 uncultured Bacteroidales bacterium | reverse complement strand
CTTCTTATTATAACCTTGAAGTTGACGGAAAAACCAATGAATCAGCTGCATGGTATTATCCCCAACCCAAAGAGAAAGCCGCCCATATCAAGGATCATGTTGCTTTCTGGAAAGGGGTGGAAGTATCATCATAGAGATAAATTATTGACAACCTTTAACCATTTTAAACCAAAGACTAAAACTTTATGGATTTTAAGATCAGGGAAGTTTCAACCAGTGAAGTAAAGGAATTTTTAAATAATGAAGAGTATGTGATTGTTGACGTAAGACCCACACATGCCTATAACGGATGGCAATTGCGCAATGAGCAACGGAGCGGACATATAAAAGGCGCCCGCACATTGCCTGTAAAATGGGCAGAATATTTAGACTGGATTGAAATTGTAAGGCATAAAAATATTTTACCTTCACAAAAGATTGTGCTGTATGGGTATGATGAAGAGGATATTATCAAGGTAGCCAAACGGTTTAACGACGCCGGATATGATCAGTTGTTTTCTTACAAAGACTTTCTGAACATCTGGTGCAAAGATGAATCACTTCCCATGAATTATTTATCGAGATATGCTGAATTGGTTTATCCCCAATGGGTCAACCAGTTGCTGCATGGCGAAAAACCACCTGTTTACAACAATAACGATAATTTTGTGATCTGTCATTGTCACTATCGTAATTATGATGACTACCTGGAGGGGCACATCCCAGGTGCTATTGCCCTGGATACCCTGGAACTCGAATCTCCGGAAACATGGAACAGACGTTCTCCTGAAGAACTCAGCAAGGCTTTTCAAAAACATGGTATCGACTCCGATACAACAGTAGTGGTGTATGGTAGGTATTCTTTTCCCGATAACAATGATCCTTTTCCCGGCAGCAGTGCCGGACAGCTGGGTGCCATCAGATGTGCCATGATCATGTTGTATGCCGGCGTGAAAGATGTAAGGGTTCTCAATGGGGGTATTGCTGCCTGGGAAGCTGAAAAATTGCCTCTGTCCAAAACTGTCACTCATCCGGTGCCAAAACAAAATTTTGGTGCCAATATTCCTGTGAAGCCGGAAATCATCGTAGACATTGAAGAAGCAAAAAATATGATTGCTGCACCGGATGCCGATATTATTTGCACACGCAGTTATCCTGAATACATTGGCGAGGTGAGTGGCTACAATTATATTGAAAAGAAAGGACGGATTCCGGGGGCTGTATACATAGATAATGGTTCGGATGCTTATCATATGGAGAACTATCAAAACCTTGATTATACTACCCGTGAGTTTCATGAAATTGAGCAAATGCTTCGCGAAGCTGGCTTGTTGCCCGACAAACACCTGGCTTTTTATTGCGGGACCGGATGGAGAGGGAGCGAGGCTTTTTACAACGTATACCTGATGGGATGGCCAAGGGTATCAGTCTTTGATGGAGGATGGTTCGAATGGAGCAATGACCCTCAAAACCCGGTTGAAACAGGTGTACCTGCCTGAATACACAAGGCTGCTGAAAGCATAACATCTTATTATTCTTTCCAAATCTTGTGAAAATGAAGATAATAAAGAAAAGAATAAAAAGCGCCACAACCAATTGTGTGCGCTTTTTTAATTTCTTTGAAATCCGAAATTTTTAACGTAATTTTATTTCAGGACAAAAATGGTTATTCCTGATGCATCCGGAATGAAAATATCTTAGCTTCTTTTTGAGATTTTATGCCGTTCCGGTTTTGGGTATTCAGGAATGTTTTTCAATTTAATGAGATCATTATGCTTGTAAAAACTTATGGGAGTGCCGTTCAGGGAATCAATTCAACAACTATTACCATAGAAGTGGCAGTAGAAAAAGGGGTTAACTTTTTTATGGTGGGTTTGCCCGATAGCGCTGTAAAAGAAAGTCACCAGCGAATAGAAACAGCTTTAAAGCAAAACGGATATAAAATACCGGGAAAGCGAATTGTGGTGAACATGGCACCGGCAGACATCAAAAAAGAGGGATCATCTTATGACCTGCCTATTGCGGTTGGCATTCTGGCTGCCAGTGAGCAAATTAAAAATCATAATGTACATGATTTTGTGATCATGGGAGAATTGTCGCTCGACGGTAGTATCCAACCTGTTAAGGGAGCACTTCCCATTGCCATTCAGGCACGGCAGGAAGGGTTTAAAGGTTTGATATTGCCGCTTGCAAATGCACGTGAAGCAGCAGTGGTCAATAATCTGGATGTGCTGGGCGTAGAAAATATTAAGCAGGTCATTGATTTTTTTAACGGTGAAATAGAACTGGAAAAAACTGAGGTGAATACGCGCGATGAGTTTTTTTCGCGCCTCGATGATTATGATTTCGACTTTTCTGAGGTGAAAGGGCAGGAAAATATAAAACGTGCTTTTGAAGTGGCAGCAGCGGGTGGACATAACCTGATTATGATCGGTCCTCCCGGTGCAGGTAAAACGATGTTGGCCAAACGGTTGCCAGGTATTTTGCCTCCTCCCAGCCTGCACGAAGCGCTCGAAACAACCAAAATTCACAGCGTGGCTGGTAAACTTGGCCGCAACGCATCTTTGCTACCCATGCGTCCTTTCCGGCAACCTCATCATACAATTTCAGATACCGCATTGGTAGGCGGGGGTACTTTCCCACAACCGGGCGAAATTTCACTTGCCCATAATGGTGTGCTTTTTCTCGATGAATTGCCTGAGTTTAAGCGCACCGTGCTGGAAGTGTTAAGACAACCCCTGGAAGACAGGGTGGTAACCATCAGCAGGGCACGACTTTCTGTAGATTACCCTGCCAGCTTTATGTTGGTTGCCTCCATGAATCCCTGCCCCTGCGGATATTACAATCATCCTGAAAAAGATTGTGTTTGCGCCCCGGGGATCGTTCAGAAATATCTGAATAAGATATCGGGCCCTTTGCTCGACCGGATTGATATTCATATTGAGGTTACACCAGTGCCATTCAGGGAATTAAGTGAGATGAGACCTGCCGAGAAAAGCCGCAATATTCGCGACAGGGTAATCAAGGCAAGAGAGATACAGGAGGAAAGATACAAGGAGGTGAACGGGGTTTACTGCAATGCGCAAATGAGTTCGAAAATACTGAGAGAAATTTGCCAGATCGATCAGGCAGGTAGTCTGCTTCTTAAAACTGCCATGGAGCGCCTTGATCTGTCTGCCAGGGCGTATGACCGCATTCTGAAAGTTTCCCGTACCATTGCCGATCTGGAAGAGTCAGACCATATCAAACCTGAACATCTTGCAGAAGCAATCCACTACAGAAGTCTGGACCGTGAAACCTGGGC
>CAZPVB010000045.1:0-22282 GCA_964589855.1 uncultured Bacteroidales bacterium | reverse complement strand
CCGAGATTTTTGTGAGAAAAGCAAAAACAGAGTGTATGTCCCGATCAGAGTTTATCAGGTCTTTTGACGAACAAAACCTGGGTACTTATAAAATTGAATGGGAATAAAAAACGCTATCCTTATTTTACTCCCAAAAATACCCCCTCTTTCAAATCAGGTTGAGGGGGTGTTTTTGATATGGGTAAGAAATTGGAAAAAACAGATATGCACAATTTTCAGAAAATAATTGAGTTTTTTTAATCAGCAATATGTTTCTACATATTAAATTTGTCAAAATTCAGGAACACTATTTTCATCATGAATCCATATTTATCTTGAAATATGAAATGAAACGGTAATTACAAAAATTTTATCTGACAGAAAAAGGAAAGATTGATTTGTGTATATTTGTCCTGAGAATCTTATAGAGATCAAAATGATTTTCATTATGACATCAAACCTATATGAGTACATTGATTCTTAAATACTTTGATAAATAAGGGTTTGCCAAATTGAATAGGTATAAGAGACTTTTAGAGATTTGCAGGAACAGCCCTGAGGCATTTTTTTGAATACCAGAATTTGATTTCTCACCTTCCTCGTTACTTTTTATAGCATTTTTCTATGGATACAGATCAGTTTAAAATCGGAGCAAAAGTAGAACACCCTCAATTTGGGGTGGGTATCATTACCAAAGTAAATCTTACAACCTACACCATATTCTTCCTGAACAGGGGCGATAAAGACATTGCCGTATCTTTTCAGGGATTAAAACTGCTGGAACCTTCCAACCTTGATGAGCAGCAAGGGGGCGCTGCAGGTTCGGGTATTAGCCTTCAGGATCTTGAAAAAGTTTTCTCCAATGTTTTAAAAAGATATGCTGATTTCCCCGAAATAGTTGAACTGGGCGATAAATGGAAAAAGGGAACCATGATTCTGAAACCTGCCGACCCCAATCTTAAACCCAAAGAGATCAGTATTGACCAACTATTTCATAAAATCGTAATGGTACGAGATCGTTTAAGGGTTTTGGAGCAACGCATCAACGCCAATGAAGCAATGAGTGATGAAGAAAAGGTGAACCTTCAGCAATACATTACACGCTGCTATGGATCGCTTACTACATTTAATGTGCTCTTTAAGCACAAACAACAATATTTTTCGGGCGAAAAAGGGCAAACAGAAATTTAAACGAATTTGCCCTGAAAAAAATCTCTGAAAAAATATCGTTTGGGTATAAAAGAAAATAAGCAGAAAAAACTTTATAGCAGATTTGCTCCACAATCTTCTGACTTTTTTTACTCACTCCACAGACCCAGTTCACCCTCTCTTGCTTTCTTCTGCAGATCGAGGAAAAGTTCCGAGAATTTCACATTAGGTGGAATGGTCATCACCTGGGCATAGCCTTGTCGAACCAGTTCGGCATTTAAAAAAGTTCCATCTTCCAGATAAACATAGGCAAGGGTGCGCCCATAGCGGTCTTTTTCCTGAACGTCATATTCAAGCTTCACTTTTTTCCCTTCGAGCATCTTTTTAACAAAATCAGACGCTTCTTTTCCATAAAATTCTACTGGCTTCTGTGGGTGAACGGTTTCTGGAGTATCAACACCTATCAACCTCACCTTCATACCCTTTTCGGTTCCGTCTTCTACCCAAAAAGTATCGCCGTCTACAACCCTTTTTACAGGGAGCATACCGGCATCCTCTTCATTTCGGTTGGGTGAGGCACAAGCGCCCAGATACATGAACAAGAATAAGAGCAAGTATTTACTCCAACGAGCGGAATCAATGTGATTTATTTGCATGTTTATGGATTTATATTTTAGTTGATTTTCCCTAAACGTGCAGTCACGGTTACGGTTCTTTTAGAATAAAAAAATGGCACAAAAAACCGCCGGGTTTCATATTGCGGATAAATCACAACATCATATCCCGGATTTTCCAACATCAACCGGTGTAATGCATACGCACTTACTTTTCCTTTACCATAATCACCCACAACGGGAATGATGGCCGAAACAACCCCTACTACCGGATCAGCAATTATATTTCCTGAAACCATCAGGTTTTGTGATTCATCTCTGAATCTGTCGGAATGAATGCTTCCTGTCTCCCAGTTCAAAAAACGTTGCCAGTCGATACCCAATATCCGCACTGAGGTTGCTTCTGCAGAAACCTGCGGTGAATACTCAAAATCATTCTTGTAAAATTCTATATGGTAATTGGGTGTTTTCATAGATCTTGAAGACACCGAGCATCCTTGTATAATCAACACCAAAACAAGCAAAAGCAGGTAACGATTCTTTTTGTATTCATTCATTTTTAGGATTTTTAGTTTTTTGATTTCTTTGAAAAATGCACTGCAAAAATAAAAACATATTACATATTAAAAAAGATAGAATTAAAAAATCATTCAAATAAAAATTGTTGTTTCCCACTTGTATATTCATTGCCTGGAAAAAGTTATAATCCCCTTCCGGCAAAAGAGTATTCAATCCATGGTTAATCAATGATCTGGATAATCATTATTCATGAAACCAACAATGCATTTTCAGTCGCTGAACCCAATGAATGCGGCATCTTCCAGGATATAAATCAAATGATCAGGATCATCAGTATTTAATTTTAATGTCCCCTTTACTTCAATAAAATCATCGGTACTCAAACGTCGGAACCTGATTACATGGGTGGGAAGGCTTTGCAATTCAACCACTGTTTCTATACCTGCTCCTGAGCAAAAAAAGCACATTTGCATGGGTACATGCGATAAAACAAAAGAATCACCGGTAACATCTGTTGGAAGAAAAAAACCTCGTAAGGTAATTTCCTTTCCTTCCAGTTCAGTTACAGTTTCACCAAAACGGGGTACCTGCATAAAGGTGCCATAATCAACACTGAAACGGTATCTCATTTTCACATCCGACAATAATATATTCCAGGTCTCATTGTTATAATGTTCTTCCATATCGGGAGGACCAGAGACAAGAAACAAAAAAGTGGTTAGTATGAAAATTTTAAACATGTGTATTTTTTGTTAAAGTAAAATGTACATCAGTATTGTAGGCTTTGATGGCAGGAATGAGGGCAGCAATCATACCTGTTGCTATCATGTATAAGAGAAGAAACCACTCATTTGTTTGCACCGGAATGGAAAACCAGTTTTGTAAAAATGCAAAACCCGGCAAAAGAGAACCGGACAAACGGGATAACAGAACGGCAACGGCCCATCCGCCAAAGGCCAGGAAAACCCCCTGATACAAAAGTAACAGGAAAACTTTTAAAGAACTGGCACCCAAAACTCTAATCAATGCAATTTCGCCCATCAACTGACGAAGATGACTGAGTAGATTGACAAAAATATTGATTCCGCTGATCACGATGATCACCCAGGCAAGCAGGCGCAACATCTCAAAGCCAAAGCCCAACAGTTTCATCAATCTGCTGAGTTGCAAAACTGGCGATGCTGCCTGCATGCCAGTGGTTTCGTTGATCATTGAAGGCAACTGGATATGCGCTGCCGGACTGCGATAAAAGAGCAACATTGCCGTAATCTCACGACCAGAATCCTGCTGCTTTTCAGTATTTTCGTCCCTGTAATCAAGATAAAGTTCCATCTCATCTCTGCTGATATCCTGACCATCAGCAATCTTTTTCTGAATAGAGATTATGATCTGGTTGCCGGAATCTTTCGAAGATTCCTGTTTTTCTTTATTTTCCATCACATGGGTATGAGAATCTTTATCAGTTTTTGTAAATCCTGAATGCTGATGATCATGCTCTGCATGTGAATTCTGAGCATGCTGATCATGGATATTTGCGTGATGGTCTTGTTCGTTGTTTTTGTGATCGTTGCTGCCGCCACTCTTCCCATGAGCGCCGTGATTGTGCCCATGGTCGCTATTATGGTAGTGGTCATGGTTGCTATGGTCATGATGGCTATGATCGTGTTCAGCATGGTCATGATTATCATGATCATGCACCTGCCACACTGATTCCACGGGAGTAAAAATGAGGTTGTCGGCAATATTGGCACCATACTGCAACACCCCTTTTACTGTATAAATATGATCTTCATGGGCATGCCCGGTTTCCTGAAAACCATGCACACCATAAAAAGTATCTCCCGTTTTCAAACCTGTTTTCTGCGCTACCTGATATCCCAACACTACTTCCAATGATTTCTCATACCACTGCCCCTCTCCTATCTGGTCATTGTATAGTTGCGGATAACTTACGGGTGCCCCTATAATCCTGAACCCCCTGTAGCTATCTCCCAATGCCAGAGGGATGGATTTTTCGACAAGAGGATGTTGCCCCAGTTTTTTTGCCTCGTCAAGTGATATATTTCCTGTGGGATAATCGGCATGCAAAACAGATGAAAGGATCAGTTGCAACGGACTTCCTTTGGCACCCACTACCAGATCTACATCTGCCAAATTCCGTTTTATTCCTTCCTCTATCTGTTGGTTTGCCAGTATAAGAAAAGAAATAATACTACCGCCAATGGCAAAAAGCAGCAAACTAAGTATACTGTTGCCGGATTTGGAAAAAATACGGAAAAAAGCCAGTCGAAGGATGTACATACCTATGATAGATTTTTATATTGAATAAATATTAGTGAAATATTGTTTCAAGCGTTGATCGTGGGTGGCAATGATCCAACCAGTATCTATACCTACTTTGTCAATGGCAGCAATAAACTTTTCACAGTTTTTATCGTCGAGACTGGAGGTGGGTTCATCGGCCAGCACCCAATCAGGCTGATTGGCAAGTGCTCTGGCAATAGAAAATCTTTGTTGTTCTCCCTCACTTAACTGATCAGGTTTTTTACTTCGTAACGTAGAAATACTCAGCTTCTCGAGTATCTCATCAAGATAGTGAGGGTTTTTGATTTTTTTTCCGGCAATTTTCTGGGCCACACGTAAATTCTGATAAATACTCATGCCAGAAAGGAAAAGATGCTTCTGAAAGATCATGCCTATATGTTCACCTCTGAAACGGTCTTTCCCTGATGGAGACAATAGATCCAGACGGGTTTTTCCTGCCATGATCGTGCCCGTATGGGGTTTTAAGATGCCCGCAAGCAGGTGCAATAAAGTTGTTTTACCACTTCCCGAAGAACCGGTAATGAGCAGTCGCTGTCCATTCTGACACGAAAAATCGGGAAACTCCATAAACTTATTGCCGGGATAACGGTAGGTTAAGTTATTGATCAAAAAGTTATTTGCCATCTGTCTTCTTTTCTTTGAATGTTTTTTATAATCCCTTCAAAATCGCTTTCAATTTCCGGGTTTTATTGAAATTATCATATCATGCTTTAGTAGTGAAAATCCCTAGCTGAGTTTTCTGGCATGAATGAACAAGAGAAACGCATCTGTTAGTTTACGATTTGAAGAGGTATTCATATAAAAATCTGTTCACTCGTCTTATCGTTGCAGTTTTTTCATACATAAAATATTTGATCGGATACGTGCTAAACCAAACTGCGTTGAAAAGTATCCAAAAGTTCTTTTCGTTGGTCTTCATGCATACAACTATTTGCATTTATGCATGTAATAAGTCAAAGGATTATCATTTAGTTATTGCCCCCCTGCTTATTATCGGTTTAGTAAACGCTGCAACTTATTTTTCCCATTTTCTGCTTTCAAGTTTTATTTTGGTAAGAAGCAGAAAGACCACGATCACACTTAGGAAATAAATTACATCACGACTATCAATTACTCCACGGCTAATAGACGTATAATGGGCAAAAACTCCCAGATCTCGAATAAAAAGATCAAAATTGCCAAAGAAATCGAGCGAATAGATAAACTCAAAACCGATATAAATAAAACCACACAAAAAGATAGAAACCATAAAAGAAACGATAGAATTATCAGTCAGCGAGGATGAAAACAAACCTATGGAAACAAACACTGCACCCAGAAAAAGTAGTCCGATAAATGACCCCCATGTAGCACCCAGATCAAGATTTCCCGGCGGTAAACCATACCGGTATACCGTAATAACATATATCAAGGCAGGTAGCAATGATATAACAACAAGCATTACTGCAGCAAAATATTTTGCCAATACGATCTGGAGATCTGTTAAGGGTTTTGTTAGTAAGAATTCAATGGTTCCACTCTTATTTTCATCGGCAAAAAAGCGCATGGTGATGGCGGGTATCAAAAACAAAAATACATACGGGCCAATAGAGAACAATCCCTCAAGATTTGCATATCCGGAATTTAAAATGTTGGTTTCAACAGGAAAGACCCACAAAAACAAACTATTGATAATCAGAAAAACAGCAATGGTTATGTATCCAATCAGGTTATTGAAAAAATTATTGATCTCTCTGATAAAAAGGGTATACATGATTTTCAGGGAATTGGTAGTGATACATATGATTTTGTAACCATTTGAAAAACGAAAAATCCAGGGACTTGTTTTTCAAAATCCATTTGAAGTTCAAATAAAACCTCAGCAATTATTATTTATTCCTCAAATTCAACAATTACCGGATCGGTAATCTGCAACCCAAGTAAGCTTGCGGCTTTTCCACGGTTGATGGCAATTTCCAGATAACCGCCCGAACCAAACAATGCCAGCCGTTCTCCTTCATCTACATCTGAATAGGAAGTTTGCAGTGCTTCAATAGCATAACCTGGCGCACGGAATCTGATAGAATAGGGTCTGCCCTTACCTACGGCTCTAAAACTGGCATGATCAATATTGACAAAGACATTCTCATAATCGTCTATAAAGATAACTTTACCTTCAATACGATTGGCAGATATAACAGGTTTGAAAGCATACATCTTTTTTAAGGATGACACAGGGTTACCAATTTCTTCAAGGGGAGTACCCGAAGCGATAAGGGCAGCTGTTTTTACAAACACATCCCGCGAAGAAAAAGTAAAATAATCCGATTCCTGTATTATATTCAGTTCATAAACTTCAGGAGATTCGTTCTCGAACAAAAGAGAAAACACACCATTGTCTGACCCTATAAAATACATATTGTTGAAGCGGGCAACAACATGGGGGGTCTCGGTTCCGGCCTCGGTATTCACACCAATAATATGTATAGTACCAGGAGGAAAATCAGGATACGAATTACGAAGTATAAAACTACAGTTCATGATATCAAAAGGTTGCAGCGTATGCGTAATATCAACAATCTGCACATCTTCGATCTGATTATATATCCTTCCTTTTACCGAAGACTGATAATGACTGTTGATCCCCCAGTCACTGATAAGTGTTACAATGGTCATGTTTTTTGATATTTCAATAGTTCAAACTATATGCAAAAATAGCAAAAGACTTTATTCCAACACAAAACTATTCATCTGTTTATAATTTTATTAATTCGGTCAGATGCCTGCCCCGTTCTTTTCTTACGGGGGAGCTCGCCAAAACTCCGGTTTTGTATTTTTGTCCATGGCACGAATTATAATCATGTGCGTGTGTGTCAAAAACTTTGTCATGGCTCGGTTCATCTGTTTATAATTTTATTAATTCGGTCAGATGGAGCTCGCCAAAACTCCGGTTTCGTGTTTTTATCCGTTTTGCGCAATTATAATCATCCGCGTGTGTGTCTATGGTTATTGTCATGGCTCGATTCATTTTTATGCATATCCATGGTTTTTTTATCAATTTGCTGATATTTTATTTTTGAGGCAGTTTATTTTTTTAAAAAGAACGATCCATCTCCACCAAAACAGTCAACGCGCCAGGTGCAAATGCACCCCTATCATGCGCAAAGCACCTATGACCACCCTATGACGCGCAAAGCGCAAATGACCAACCTCTGAGACAGCAGAAATATTAAATAATTCCCACCAAACTCACACAACTCATATTATTTTTGTTATTTTGCAAAAGAAAAGGTTTAAATAATGTTTGATTCCGGTCTAAAAACTTTTAGACTTTCGTGTTCATTTTTTGCTTTGTCAAGAATTTGAATATCAAATTCTTAAATTCGTATCAATTCAAAAAATTGGTGGACAATGACATCTTTATACCGGACTCATGGTTCATCTGTTTATAACTTTATTAATTCGGTCAGATGGAGCTCGCCAAAACTACAGTTTTGTATTTTTGTCCATGCTGCGAAATCTAATCATCCGCGTGTGTGTCAATAGTATTGTCATGACTCGTTTCATTTTTAATAATCAGGAACAATTACGACCTTTGAAGGCAAAAAAAAAGTATTATTTCCTAAAAAAATCATCTTTTGAATAGATTTGAAAAAACCGATACAGGTGAACTACTTGTAACCCTCAGTACAACACATCCATCTGATATCTTTGGATTGAAAGAAGAAAAAATCAAACTGCTCAGAAAACTCTTTCCTAAATTGAGGATCGTACTAAGGGGTAATGAACTAAAAGCCATTGGCGATCATGAGGAACTGGATTTTTTTCAGGAAAAAATGATGCATATTCTGGAGCATTTTGAAAAACTTGGTAAAATAACCGATGAAACCATCCTGGAGATCATCACCTCTGATGAATCTGAAACACTTACTTCCCTCATAGAGCACGAAAATGCTTCGGTTTTGCTGCATGGCAAAAATGGCATGCTGATAAAGGCCCGTACACCCAACCAGGCACGCCTGGTAGAAAGCAGTAAGATACATGATATGGTTTTTGCCATTGGTCCTGCAGGTACTGGAAAAACCTACACAGCTGTGGCGCTCGCAGTACGTGCCCTGAAAAACAAAGAGGTAAGAAGAATCATCCTTACACGTCCGGCAGTAGAGGCGGGAGAAAGCCTTGGGTTTTTACCCGGCGACCTTAAGGAAAAACTCGACCCATATCTGCAACCTCTGTACGATGCGCTGCGGGACATGATACCACCCTCCAAGCTGGAGAAATATCTGGAAGACAAAACCATTGAAATAGCACCTCTGGCATTTATGCGCGGACGTACATTAGATAATGCATTTGCCATTCTCGACGAATCACAGAATGCCACCGAAAGTCAGTTGAAAATGTTTCTTACCCGAATGGGAAAATCGGCCAAGTTTATCATTACAGGAGACATTACCCAAATCGACCTGCCTAAAAATCAAACTTCGGGTCTTATCACCACAACCCGGATCCTCAACAATGTAAAAGGCATTGACTTTATATTTTTAAACGAAACGGATGTGGTCAGACATCCGCTGGTTTCCAAAATTATACGTGCCTATGAAGACAATGGCAACCACGCATCAAATCCATGAAACTATATATAAAATAAGATGTTAAGAAAACCCCCGTTAAATGAATTTTAACGGGGGTTTTTCTGGCAATACAACAGTGGAGTGGTTATTCCAACTGAAGCATCATGGATGTGTTGGCAGGTATTTTCCAGGTGTTGAAATCGTCAAATGTTTTCCCTGACAGGATATCTGTGGCGGTATTAAAGTTTACGGTAGCTTCGCGAAAACGTCTTGTATCAAGTTCTACATCATTATCATTACTATTGAGGATTATCATCACGGTTTCATCCTCATCGTAACGAAAGTAAGTATAAACATTGTTTTCGGGAACAAACTGTTTTAACAAACCGTAATGCATTACCTCATTTTTGTTTCTAAATTGTAATAATTGGGTAATGTGATTCACGATCTCATTCTGATGCCGGTTTCTGCCTCTTTTGGTAAAAGCATTGGTTTTATCGCCCGGGAATCCACCGGGAAATGTACTTCGGAGCTCCCCATGTCCATCATGCTCATAGCCAGATTCAAGCAACTCGGTACCTGTATAGATCATGGGTATGCCACGGGTGGTAAAAATATGGGTGAGTGCCATTTTAAGCTTATCCTTATCCTGGTTGACCCTTGTATAAAGCCGGTCAGTATCATGGTTATCGCCAAAAACCACCAGGTTAAAAGGATCGACATACAAAAAATCCTGCGCAAGTGAGTTATACAATCGCATCAAACCTTCCGACCACCCTTCGCCTTGTGTAAAACCAGGCCCAATGGCATCGTATAGAGAAAAGTCGAAAACAGAATTTATATGAGAATCATATCCATCAAATTGAATTTCCCCACCCTGAAAGTATGACACAAGAGAAGGCACACCGATCCAGGATTCACCTACAATACGAAAATCAGGATATTCGGCCATCAAATATTTCCCCCAATCCGACATGAAAAATCTGTCGGCATAGGGTTGTGTATCCATTCTAATGCCCTGTATACCGGCATACTCGATCCACCAAACACTATTCTGGATGAGATAGGTTGCCAACAGAGGATTCCTTTGATTCAGGTCGGGCATATGACCATCAAACCAGCCGTCCACCATTTTACGATAGTCGCTTTCAGCAGCATGCGGATCCAGTATGGTCGTGATGCGATAGGATGTTTTTGTAAACTCATCCCAGCTGTTGATCCAGTTTTTATCGGGGAGATCTTTCATCCACCAGTGCTGATCTCCGATATGATTAAAAATCATATCTTTAATAATTTTGATCCCTCGTTGCTCCGCTTCCTCAACCAGGCGTTTGTAATCTTCATTGGTTCCAAAACGGGGATCGATCTGATAAAAATCGGTGGTGGCATATCCGTGATAGGAGTATTCGGGCTGATTGTTTTCAAGCAAAGGATTGATCCATAAAGCAGAAAACCCCATATCTCTGATATAATCCAGATGATCAATGATACCCTGAATATCCCCGCCCTGTCGTCCGTCAGGATTATCCCTGTTTACTCCCTCCAGCATTCCTTCTACCTGATCGTTGGAAGGATCACCATTGGCAAAACGGTCTGGCATTAAAAGGTAAATGGCATCGGAAGCATCAAATCCCTTTATCTGCTCAGCATTGGGAAGACGTCGTTTTAGCTCATAATCATAAACATAAACATCGTTGCCTGCACTGCGAAAACGAATTGGAAATTTACCAGGATCAGCATCTGTGATTTCCAGGTTTAAAAAAATATAATTAGGATTATTAACCAGTATAATATCGGTTAGGGTTACACCCGGATAATCAACAGACGGCCGTGTATTCCCAATATTATCAGCATAAACCATTACCTGCAATGTGCTATGATGCATGTCAGCCCACCAAAAGGGCGGTTCGGTTCTTTGTGGTTCCTCCTGCGAAAAGGAATTGAAGGAAAGATAAACAAAAACTATTGTAAACAAAAGTTTAAATGTTTGTGTCTTCATGCAAGTCAGTTTTATAAGAATGAATAATTTATTAAAAAACAGATTTAAAATTTCAACAGTACCCGGTAAACGTATCAGAGTCTGTCCCTGCAACCAAAATGGCAGTGTATACAGAAATTTTGTGAACATTTACAGTTTACTGGATACAAATACGATGATTTACATACAACAAATACGATTGGGTGAATAAAAAAATTAAATATAGAAAAAAATACGAATATATATTTCAATTTGTATGGATTATTTAATTTTTTAATGATAATACATGTAGAATTTTAATCATGAAGTGCTTACGTTTTTGCAAAAAAACGATCCTGAAGAGGCTTTTATCTTATTATTAATCAAAAAAAGATAATCATGTTTATACTTCAATAGATAGTACTAACTGATAATATATTTTCGATGAAATTTCTTTAACACCAAATATTTTCAGTATCTCATTTATTTAATATTTACATCCACAAACGCATTCAACCTATTTAGTTAACAATTCCTTAAACATCTGTTTACTTTACATATTTAACTTTTTTTTTGTGTCTTAGAAAAATATTTAAGATTATTTTTTATCTTGATAATAAACCTGATTTTAAACCATTTAAGTGCTAAAAATCATTTTTACATAATTTATTCAACTACAGCATTAACCATATTAAATCTATTTTATTACATTTGGCACCGCACCAACAAGTAGCATTTATGTAGAGCGCAATTCGGTGTGAATTTTCATATTTATTAACCAAAACTCAAAAAACCCATGAAACAAATTTATTTGATTTTTAGTGTATTGCTGTGGCTATTAGCCAGCAATGCATTTGCACAACAAACAAGGGTAACAGGTACCGTGATTTCTGCAGAAGACGGCTCAACATTACCCGGTGTAACGGTTGCCGTAAAAGGTGCCACACAAGGAGCAGTTACCGACAACAACGGTTACTTTGAATTGACTGCTGAACAGGGGTCTACCCTCGTTTTTTCTTTTATTGGGATGGAAACCCAGGAAGTAACCGTAACAGGCGAACAGCCCATGAACATTGAGATGATGCCCGACATTGCCTCACTTGACGAAGTGGTGGTGATCGGTTATGGTACCAAACTTAAGTATGAACTTACCGGTTCCATTTCATCTGTAAAATCTGACGATATTGCGTCACATACCATGCCCAGTATCGAAACAGCACTGCAAGGGCGTACTGCAGGGGTACACATGTCTGCAGGTAGTGGAAAACTGGGGCAGGCTATCCGGACGCGCATCAGAGGTTCTTCCTCTATTTCAGCAAGCAGCGAACCCCTTTATGTGGTTGATGGTATTCCCATTGTTTCCCAAGACCTTGGTACTGTTGGAAACGAGCCCACAAACCCCCTTGCTGATATCAATCCAAACGACATTGAATCCGTAGATGTACTTAAAGATGCTTCTGCCGCTGCTATTTATGGATCGAGAGCCGCCAATGGTGTGATCATTATTACTACCAAAAGAGGAAAAGCAGGCGAATCCAGGGTTAATTTCAGTACCCAGATCGGATTCAGTGAACCTGCCAATAAAGTAGGTTTTCTTAACAGGGAGCAATACATCGAACTATTTCGTGAATCCTATTCAAATACTGCAGGTGGGGCCAATGAAACTTTTCTGATTTTCAATAACTATGAAGAGGCTATGGATTATGCCTTGCCCTATTGGAGAGATGGATTTGAAACTAACTGGGAAGACCAGGCTATGCAAAATGGTGCTCATCGCCAGTTCGATTTGTCGGGTTCTGGTGGTAACGAAAACACACAGTTTTATGCCTCACTCAGTTACATCGATCAAATGGCAATTATCAGGGGCAATGAATTTGACAGGGTAAACGGCAGGGTTAATCTCGACCAGAAAGTAAACGACAAATTATCTTTCGGTATGAATCTGGGACTCACCCGAAGTCGCAACTTCAGAGTTGCCAATGACAATGCTTTTGCCACTCCCCTTCAGATGGTGGCACAACCCTCAGTATCCCCCACTCACGACCCCGAAACAGGAGAACTAAATGATCTTACCGTATATGAGAATGGTTTGATCCCGCTGGAATACAATAATTTCGATACAGAAATCTTTAGAAACATCGGTAATGTTTTCATGAATTACGACATTTTACCAGGTCTGAGATTCACCTCCGAAGCAGGTGTTGACTTACTCAACCAAAGAGAAATGGAATACCAGGGACGGCTGACAAATGATGGTGGTCCTGATGGTTACGGATTTGACAGGACTGTAACTTCAAAAATATACAACCTGGAAAACTACTTTACTTACATCCCCGAGATCAATGACTATACAGAAATCAATTTTGTGTTGGGTTCAAGTATGCAAAAAGCAGATTTTGATTTTGCATCTGTTGAAGGCAGAGGATTCCCTAATGATGAATTCCGAAGAATTGCAAGTGCCTCCGAGATCGTTAGCGGCTCTTCAAGTGGAACAGGATACCGATACATTTCCTATTTTTCCAGAGGCAACCTCACTTTCTTCGATCGCTACCTGCTGAGTTTAAGTGCACGTGTAGACGGATCCTCAAGGTTCGGAGCTGATAGCAGATATGGATTCTTCCCCGCAGGCTCTGTAGGTTGGATAATGACCCGCGAAGATTTCCTGGACGACAACTCAGTCATTACTTTTCTGAAACCCAGATTCAGCTGGGGTGTTACAGGAAACTCCGAAATTGATAATTTTGCCGCTCGTGGACTGTATCAGGGTACAAATTATGCCGGACTCTCTGGTATGAGACCCTCATCCATGCCCAGCCCGGATCTGAGATGGGAAACAACAGTTCAAACCAGTGTGGGTATTGATTTCGCCATGTTCAATAATCGTTTTTCCGGTGAATTAGACTATTACGTGAAGAAAACCAACGACCTTCTATTAAATGTAAATGTACCCGCTACCACTGGTTTTACCTCTATATACAAAAATGTGGGTAACCTCGAAAACCGTGGGTTTGAAATTGCACTTAACACTGTAAATATTGACCGCGAATTTGAATGGAGCACCAGTTTCAACATTGGATTTAACCAAAATGAAGTAACCGATATCGATGGCCAGGTTATTTCTCTGGATATATGGCGCGTAATGGAAGGACAGCCCATTGGCGTTTTTTACACCAAAGAATATGCAGGTGTAGATCCTGATAACGGCGATGCTCTGTTTTATCTCAATGAAGAAGGCGATGAAACCACCAATTCGCTGTCAGAAGCTGCCAACAGGATCGTAGGCGACCCCAATCCTGATTTCATGGGGGGACTGACCAATACATTCAGGTACAAAGGATTTGATCTCAGCGTATTTTTTCAGTTTGTGCAGGGAAATGATATATACAATGGTGGGCGACAATGGCAGGCAGATGGCTTATCGTGGTTCGACAACCAGACTGTTGATTTTTATGAAAACCACTGGAGAGAGCCTGGCGATGATGCGAAATACCCTGAACCAAGATGGTATGATGGTAACGGTTACGGAGTTTCCAGCATGTTGATATTTGACGGGTCTTATGTAAGGTTAAAAGAAGTTACACTTGGGTATAACCTTCCCGCTGAGTTAGCTAACAGCCTAAGACTGCAGAGCCTGAGAATTTTTGCCAGAGCATACAATCTGCTCACATTTACCGACTATCCCGGTTGGGACCCGGAGGCGAATTTCATGGGTACAGGACCCACTGCGCAAACCATGAATATAAGACAGGGGTATGACTTTTATACCGCTCCCCAGCCGCGAACACTAACACTGGGACTTAATCTCTCTTTCTAACCATATACATTTTTGAATTGAATATGAGGCAATTTTTATGGAGTTAAAGTATCATTCATATTCCAGGGATAAGAAAAGAGAGACTTCCCAGTCAAAAAAAAAATAAACAAAAAAGATGCAGTATCCACAGTATAAAGATCATAGAATAAAAGTAAAAAAAAGATATTCCATCTATTACCAAATTTTAAAATCAAAATAAAATGAAAAAATATAAACTGATCAGATTTCTCATGTTTACCTTACCAGTAATCATGCTTTTTAGTTGCGACAGTTTCCTTGATATAGAACCTCAGCAATCGGTTTCTAATGAGGTTGTGTACGACACACATGAAGGCGTTACGAATGCACTGAATGGAGCTTATGAGGTGATTGCTGGCCCTGAACTGTATGCCGGATCAAGTATCTTTCACAGTGATCTGGTAGGCAACAGCAACGACATGCTTTGGGCTGGTACTTTTGTAGGATACAGAAACATGAACCAAAAAAACATGGACCCTAACGCACCTACAATTACAAGTAAATGGATTACAGCTTATGATGCCATTAACATTACAAATAACGTTCTCGATAATCTTGACATAGTAAACGAGAGTCAAAGAAACCGCGTAGAAGGTGAAGCACGCTTCATCAGAGGTATTATGTATTTCGAACTTGTTAGATTTTATGCACTTCCTTTCGTAGATGGACAAACCAACGATCACGATGGTGTACCATTGGTGCTTGCTCCTACCGAAGGCATTTCAGAGGAAGATGATGTTAGCAGATCTTCTGTAGCGGATGTTTATGAGCAGATCATTGAAGACCTTACAGAGGCCAAACAACTGCTTGCTGATTATCCTACACCTCTAAGCAATGGTGGGAGAGCAAGTTCTGCAGGAGCCGCCGGATTTCTGGCACGTGCTTACATGGCAACAGAAAACTGGAGCCAGGCTGCTATTGAAGCAGATTTTGTGATCGGTCTCATGGGTGGTACTGACGCCCTGAACCCAATCCCCAGGTTGGCTTTTAACAACGACGATTACACTTCTGAAGATGTTTTCATGATACGCCAAAATGCAGTAAGTAACGCAGGACAGTCAAACGATGGTATTGCAACATTTTTTGCCAGCCTCAATGGTCTGGGACGTGGTGATGTGAATATTTCTGATTTTCATATGGAAAGATATGAAGAAGATGACCTGCGAGCTACCATTACAGACGATGATGAGATAAGTATTATTTCTGATGTAAATACCATGTTCTATGTTGGTATCGGAACAAACCCCGGTCAACTTATGACCAGCAAATGGGGTAAGCATGATGCCAATATACCTGTAATCCGATTGGCAGAAATGATCCTGACACGTGCAGAAGCGAACTACAGAGCAGGTAGTGCAACCGGAGCAGCTCCGGTTGATGATATCAATGTGATCAGAAACAGAGCTGGCATTGATGATTGGGATAATCTGGATCTGGATATGATCTGGGAAGAAAGATTCAGAGAACTTTGCTTTGAAGGACATCTGCTTGATGATCTGAAAAGATTCAGAAAAAGTGCAACACCCGTTAGTGGTCCATACGCTGATGAAGAGATCATGTGGGACGATGGCAGACTTGTTTTACCCATTCCACAACGCGAAACAGATACCAATCCCAACCTTGTTCAAAACGAAGCCTATCAATAAATTACCGATTTTAATGAAAAAACCTTTTAGATAATACTTAAAACCACCATCATAAAAAGATGGTGGTTTTTTGTCAAACACACCCCATAACAGAGAATTTAAAATGATTCAAAATATAATTTGAACTGAGATGTAATAATTAATTGTTAATTTTGCACATTTATTCTTTAAATTTAAAATTCTTATGATGCAATTCAGGTTTAAGTGGTCAGTTAACTTATTTTTTCTATTCCTTGTTGCCCCCATTATCCTGGTAGCTCTTGAGATTAAAACAAATGATGAAAGTTCTAATCCAGAAGCCCCACCCATGGATAATATTATAGATCCGCGACATATTTCTTCCAATGATAAGACAACTGCTTTCAGATTCCGTTCCGATTTTAATATTCCACTGAATGAGGTATCGGGTTGGAGTGCAGATGTCAATATTGCACCTTCTCAAACTGTTGACTCCCCTTTTCGTATTCGTTTTGAAGTTGAAACGGATACAACCCTTTTCCGTCGTCAATACAGCTTACAATACAGATGGAACGAAGGTGAATGGAAATATGTAGAAGCACAACATTTCCCTTACCCTTCTTCTGCCTCTCCCACAGTTAGTATCATCGGTTGTGATGCATACTTTTTCGGGGAGGAAGCGGACAACCTTTTGCATGTATCCAGGTTGCCTTCTCATCCCGGTGCCGGGATCACCATGGCACCCACAACACCGGGATGGATTCCTACAACCCGGCAGGGAGCATCAGCAGAATGGGAATGGGCTTTGGTGATACGACGTTGGGCTGATGAATCCTACATGGTAAATAGCGGAGACAAGTTTGCTTTCAGAATGGTCGACCATCTGGGTCAACCCCTTTCAGGATTATCACCTGAATTTACAGTTGAAGTACCCGAAAAACATCTTGGGGGCACTTTCGTGGAAACACCTGCACGTATTGGCCCCTATGAGAATAGTAATGGCGAACTATACTTCATCATGGAACCTACTGAAACGTATGATATTTTCATGATGTTAAAATCAATAGATGGAGGTAAGTCGTGGTTTGAAGCAGACCCTACGAACCGACCAAAAATAAGAGATCTGGAAGGTGTTGGATCGGTAATGTCGGAAGATGGAATCATCCATATTGTACATCAGATCTCAGAAGGGATTTACTATCATGCCTTTGCCACTTCCGGAAATGATCAGAGAAAAGATCGTTGGATCGTGGAAAGCGAACTTCTTGCTTCTCATGATAAACCACCTACCCAAACCGCTGATATAACATTGAGACCAGATGGCAGCCTGGTAGCAGTGTACGCTTTTGAAAATCAGTTGCAATACAGAATACGTGAACCCAATGGTAAGTGGACCAATGCATCCAATCTCAACCACAATGATCCGGCAGGCTTTACCAATCCTTCCGTTGTTTGCTTGCCTGACGGAAGTGTTGACTTTGTCTATAAAAGTCTGGACGGCACTGGATGGTATCGGAAATTATTGCCCGATAATAGTCTTACACAAGCAGAACCTTTTGCACATAACCTGGGAACCTCCGGGGAGGAAAATATAGCCATACTTCCCCCGGTTTTTTGGCAGGAAAAGCAATCAACGGTGGCAATCTTCCGTCAGTCTGATGGTTTTCTGTACCTGAGTTACAAACAAAATGGCAATTCATGGTCAAAACCCATACGCATCTCTGATCGCACTGTGGTAACGAATGCTGTTGATTCCCAGCAGACAGGAGCCGATGTTGTGGTATTCAATGAACAACTTATTGTCTCTTTTATCGGGGAAGAAAGCAGGGATATTTACATTGTTAGCATAAACGACTTCAAGCATATTCCTAAACCTACAAATATAGAGTCTGGAATTGATGGATCCTGGTTGAGAGGCAATATCCTTTACAACCAGTCAAATTCACCGTCATACGGGTTCATTTACGATGCAGGAAGTAAAGGAGGATCGGGATTCAACAAGTTCACCTCCTATCCCCTTGAATAGCAATGGATTAAAAAGCACCAGGAACTCTGATCAAATAATTCATTACCTGATGTTTAAAATCATTAATCCTTTCTATTAATTTTTTTTCAACAGGATGGTTTTAAAACAAAAATGAGTGGGCATCACTTAAAGCCCTTTCAAAATTCTGATAAATTGTAATCTTACGAATATAAATCAGAACTCAACAAATTTTATCATTGTATTTGTTGCTGAATTTCAAATTATAATCATTTTACAGATCAGGATAACAGCAAGCATGCCCATAAACCGATCCGAACATACAATGCCCAATCCACCAGTCTGAAATTCCAAAATCCAACACACCCAACTCTTCAGGATTATTAAATTTTTAGAGTTGTGAATAGAATAACATTCATAATTTTCCTTACTTTTGCAGTTCTCTGAAAAATAACAAACACAATCTCGTTCTTTTACATATCAGCATATTTTCAAGTATTTGCCAATGCTTCATCAGGCTAAAACAATATCATATAACAGGTATTCAGGGAGGAAAAGTCATGAAGAAACTAAAGTATTACAGATAATCGGTAATTCAAGTAAAAGATTCCTCACCCTGCTTAACGAATACTTGAACGAAAACCAGCAGTTCCGGGGTTTTTAAAAATAGAGAATGAGTCCACTCTAAAAAGTCAATTATCCACAGTTTGCACAGATTCAAACAGATTCTAAATACTGATAATCAGTGGATTTAAAACAGAAGACAAACACAGGTTTGCCGAATACAAGTTTTCGGAGTGGACTCAGGAATAACTCCGCATTTGACCTTTTCTAATAAAAACGACGGAGACAAAACAAATTATTTTCTATTGATATTTTTTTTTATACTTTCGTAAAAAATTGAGCATGCTCCTACAAATCCCGTTTAATATTTGATCTAAATGTTTTAATTTTAAACATTTAAAAAACATAAAAACTCAAATCGTATATATACATTGTTGATTAGATTACAACTTTAAAATATTCATAACAATCATATCAAAAACATCTTAACAAACCTTCTTTCATTATGCAAACGAAACTTCAGGAATTAACAGAAAAGATCTACCAGGAAGGTATAAATAAGGCCAAAGAGGAAGCAGATAAGATTTTATCTGATGCTCATGAACAGGCCAAATCTTTGGTTGACAATGCGAAAAAAGAAGCAGATCAGATCAAAAAAGATGCACAGAAAAACGCTGAAGAACTCAGAGAAAATTCACTTAATGAACTGCAACTTTCTGCCAGACAACTTATATCTGACACCCAACAGCGCATTGTAAAACTTGTTGAGGCAAAAGCCATCGAACCCGATGTAAAAGGTGCTTTTCAAAATCAGGAGTTTACAATGGACGTGGTACTTACCATGGTCAAAAACTGGAACCCCGAAAGTAATGATCCGGTTGCTCTGGAAGTGCTGCTTCCTGAAGAAAAAAAACAAGAACTGGAAAAGTATTTCAAACAAAAAGCACAAGAGAACCTGAGCAAAGGTGTGGAATTATCTTTTTCTGATAAAATAAAAGGTGGTTTTAAAATCGGACCCAAAGATGGAGGATATTTCATCAGTTTCTCCGACGAAGATTTTGATAACTTTTTCAGATCTTATATGCGTCCGAAACTTATTGAAATGCTGTACGGTGAAAACAAAGAATGATCAGGCTATTATGCTTTTGAAGCGGCAGTAAGATACCCCCATATCTGTTATATCGCTGCCCTTACATTGATGATCAGTAAGACCAATACAGCACATTCATTCATTCAAAAACATAAAATCAGGTGAAGCGAAATTATTATTGCCTTATAGCAGGTTTACAGGACATTGCCCTGGATACGCATAAATTGTCGATGGGGCAGGTAGAATTTAAGCAAGAGCTTGCAGAGGAATTGCATCCCGCAGATTTTTTTTGGATCCAAAAACTTTTTCTGCCTCATGACCATACCAATCTTTTAAGTTTATTGCACAAAAAAGACGAGACAACATGGGATTCCAAAGGAAATTACTCAAAAGAGATCTTTGAAGAAAACATAAAAGAACCCACCGGTGATCTCCCAAATTACATGAACCGGTTTATTGAGGCACAAAAAAACAACGATTCCATCTTTCCCAAAACAAGTCCCGAAAATCAACTCACCATTCTTTTCTATGAATACATCCTTTCTGCCGGGAATGAATTTCTGAGAAACTGGTTCAGGTTTAACCGCAACCTTAATAACATTCTCACAGCTATGATTTGTCGCAAATACGACATACCCTATGAGAATCAAATCATTGGATTCGACGACATTTCAGAGACCATTAAGAAAAGTCATGCAAGGGATTTTGGATTAACTGCTGAGATCGATTATATGGACGAACTGATCAATATCTCTAAACTCGAAAACACACAGGAAAGAGAGAAGAGCGTTGAACGCCTGCGCTGGTCTTTTCTGGACGAACATACTTTTTTTGAATATTTCACCACCGATAAAGTAATGGCATTTATGATCAAACTCGGCATGGTTGAAAGATGGCTCTCCATAGACACTGAATATGGCACCAAAATGTTTAATGAGTTGCTGAACGAATTAAAATCAAGTTATAAATTACCCGAAACATTTACTGAAAAATAGAAATATATGAGTACAATAGGTAAGGTAACCGGAATTATTGCCAACCTTGTAATTGTTGAAACAAAGGAGCGTGTTGCCCAAAATGAGATCTGTTTTATAAAACATGAAGACACCCGGCTGATGGCAGAGGTGATCAAGATTATGGGTGAAAAGATTTACACGCAGGTGTTTGAAAGTACAAGGGGACTGAAAATTGGGTCTGAAGTAGAATTTGCCGGGCACATGCTCGAGGTTTCGCTGGGTCCCGGGCTGTTGTCTAAAAACTTTGACGGACTGCAAAACGACCTCGATAAAATGGAGGGTGTATTCCTGAAAAGAGGTGAATATACCGAACCATTGGACAAAGATACCCAATATGAATACAAGCCTCTTGCCAAAGCAGGTGATACCGTTAAAGCAGGTGATTGGCTCGCAGAAGTAAAAGAAAACTGGATTGGGCACAAGATCATGGTACCTTTTAAGTTTGAAGGAGAATATACCGTGAAAAGTGTAAATGAAGAGGGTACGTATACGATACATGATACCATTGCCGTACTAACCGACAATGACGGTAAAGACCATGAAGTAACAATGGTACAAAAATGGCCTGTGAAAGTTCCCATCAAAGCTTTTCGTGAAAAACCACGCCCCTTTAAAGTGCTGGAAACAGGTGTAAGGGTTTTTGATACCCTTAATCCCATTGCTGAAGGAGGTACTGGATTTATCCCCGGACCTTTCGGTAGCGGAAAAACGGTGCTTCAACATGCGTTATCAAAACAAGCGGAAGCCGATCTGGTAGTAGTTGCTGCCTGTGGTGAACGCGCCAATGAAGTTGTGGAGATTTTTACTGAATTCCCTGAACTGGAAGACCCCCGCACCGGAAGAAAACTCATGGAGCGTACCACCATCATCGCCAACACCTCCAATATGCCGGTTGCCGCAAGGGAAGCCTCTGTTTATACAGCCATGACCATCTCAGAGTATTACCGTACCATGGGATTGAAAGTGCTCCTGCTGGCCGACTCTACCAGCCGCTGGGCGCAGGCACTCAGGGAAATGTCAAACAGGATGGAGGAACTCCCTGGGCCTGATGGTTTCCCAATGGACCTTCCTGCCATCATTTCCAATTTCTATTCAAGAG
>CAZPVB010000044.1:0-22355 GCA_964589855.1 uncultured Bacteroidales bacterium | reverse complement strand
ACCATTGTTGTGGATATTGTTGGCGAGCTTCATCTGACCGAATGATTCTAATTAGTCTTTGCAAGAAAACGCCAAATACTGCGTTATTCTCGTTTTTGAATCAGTCATTTACGAAAAGTAAACTCCTTAGATTCAAAAACTTCGAATGCCTTGTCTTTGACGATTTCTCATCAAAGACACAAAAAACAAGTGTTTTCTTGCTGGCACTAATTATAAACAGATGGGTTATTGTTTTATCTTTTTATCCTGACTTGACTTGTATTTATTAAAAAATTGTTTGTTTGATATTAGAACTGAGGGAACTAAAATTTTAAGCGCACATGTTTCAAATCACCATTAATCATAGGGAGGATTTTTTTTGCTAAAAGGTTGATAATGATCTGTTCGGGAACAACATTAATTAAAAACATGGAAGAAAAGAGTGGACTTCTTCAAAAATATTATTATATTGCAAAAATTTATGTAGTCTTTTTAAATACTTATTTGATGCCCTCGAAATCTATTGCCCCGAAAAATCAAACACAGAGTTTAAAAAAAGTTTTGCTGAAGAAGCAGGTTCTTGAGATTCTTTATAAAGAAGGTGATAAAACCATTGCTGAACTCTGTGAGGTAACAAATAATAGCACACCTACGCTTACCAACATCATGAGTGAATTGGGTAAGGTCGGATGGGTGCATCATTCCGGAACAGGTGAATCGAAAGGGGGTAGGAAACCCGCTTTGTTTGGATTGAACTCCACTGCCGGGTATAGCATGGGTATTGAGTTGAGCAGAAGGTATGTAAAACTCGGACTTTTTGATTTGCATAATAAAAGCGTAGGAGAAATATTTGAGATCAGCGAAGGTCTTGATACCCTTGATGATATTTTTTATGTCTTGAAAAGAGAAGTAAATGCTCTGCTTGATAGCATGCAGATTAAACCTTCTCAACTTTTAGGCTATGGAATTACCATTCCTGGCTTAATCAACATAAGAAAGGGAATCAGTTACAGTTATCCGCAGTTTGAAAATAAAAACCTCTCCGAATTTTTTGAAGAACTTTTGGGTGCACCTGCTTTTATTGAGCACGACACAAAGGCCATGGCACTGGGAGAACTTTGGTTCGGACTGGCAAAAGAAAAAAGCAATGTGTTGCTTATCAATATAGGATCTGGAATTGGACTGGGACAGATCATTAACGGGCAATTGTATCACGGGCATTCAGGATTTGCTGGCGAATTTGGGCATATACAAATGATCCCTGATGGTGAACTTTGTTACTGTGGGAAAATTGGTTGCTTGGAGACCATCTCATCGGGCACCGCATTGGTCAAAAAAGCCATTGCTGCCCTGGAAAAAGGCAAAAGTTCTATGGTTGCTAAATTGGTGGATAATCAATTTGAAAAAATTAAATTACCTGTTATTGTGCAGGCTGCCATGTCGGGCGATCAATTTGCCATTGAGCTTATTGAAGAAGCGGGCGAATATTTGGCAAAAGGAATCGCTATACTTATCCATTTGTTTAACCCTGAAGCCGTTATCATCGCCGGTGAAATGGCAGAGGCCAACCACCTGATTACCGACCCCATTCGCCAAAAGCTCAATAAATATACCATGCAACTTCTTAAAAACGATACCGAAATACTCCTCACAGAACTGAAGGAAAAATCAGGTATGATGGGCACGCTCCCGGTTATTGTCAACCAAAGACTGTCGGAACTGGTCAAAAAGAAACGATAATAGGAAATGGGTTTTAATGGTTTTGGGAGGATAAAAAGGTTTTGCCTAATATGCTTATATAATACGCTACAAAACAGATATGATTCTTATCTGAAAAATGTCATCAAAAAAACCCCACAATATTCAAAATTCAAATATTGCAGGGCATGTACAAAATGTATGATAACGGAATGTAATTTCAGGGGAGGTTTTCAATGTCTAAGTCCGGTTCAGTAGCAGTGGGCTGCCTGGTAAACCATGAATCGATAGGGGTATTTGGGTTGAAAAAACCACAGTTTCTCATAAAAAACTGTTGCTGATCATTTGTTATGCCCCCGGCATAGTCCATTCGGGCATTATCCATTGCCGTAGCATCTGCGGTAAATTTAGCTCTTGTGAGCTCATACCAGTTTCCCTGCGTATCTTTGATCCATTGGTTGCCGTAATGCGCCTGCCGACCCAAAACACCCGTTTGGGTTATAAAATTTTCCAGAAAAGAATGAGGTCTTACCAGGTAAGTAGATGTAAGCGGGCGGCGCCATGAGGCAATTAACCTCCATTCGCCCCATTCAGGTGCATAAAACCAGGCGGTGTAATCTGTTTTGTCGTTTTCTGTTGGTTCTCCTTTGAGCAAAAACCGGTAAGTGGTGCCTGCCTGCCAATTGTACCTCAGAAAACTTTGCCCACCCGATCCTTCATTACCAAAGTCGTTAACAATTACATTATCTCCTTTCCTGAGAAGCTCAACACGCTGGTCATCGGGTATCTCTTCAGGATTGTCTGTGGAGTAAGGACTCCAGACCGAAAACAGTATCCGTCTTTCAGTGTCTGAATTTACCTGAAAACCAAAATAGCCTTCTCCAAATCCATTGGCCATGTAGTAAGACCCGGGAATATCATTGTCCTCTGGTACGGTTATCTCATTGTAAAACCACTCAATATCAGCAGCTTGCAAGGGCACCTCATAACTTAAATGTACGGATGGACCCCGACGACCCCAGTAAAAATAATCTTCATTGATAAAATGTATTCCATCCTGTGTTGCACTTCCTCCCAACAAAACATCAGTGATGTCTGCAAAATTAAGAGATTCTTTTTTAACCCCCTGAATGTCTAAATAATGATATCCTGCCTCTTCAATTTCAAAAGAACCCAAAAATATCGTAGCGTCATCACTATCATCGATTTCGAGGTTGACCTCTTTCCCATTAAAATTCCCTTTTAGTTCAGAGGTGCCGGATTCACTTCTGGCATTTATAGCCAAATGCAGTTCACCTGATTTTTTGAGATAAAAGAATGTACGATGAACCACAGAGGGGTCTGTCCAGCTATGATCACCGGGGTTGTATACCTGCTGATTTATTTCGCCTGCATCTTTTATAAACCAACTATTGCCTTGGGTAGGGATAGAATAAGGTGTAGAAGGTATCTGCGCTTCTGGTTGTTCTTCGCTTTTTTCTTTACAGGAAACCTGTAAAAGCATGAAAATCAAAATTTGAGAAAAGAATGTGATGGGTTTTGGGTGCATACATATAAGATTTAAAGATGTGCATTAAGATTTTTAAAAAAATATTTTTTCAAAATGTATTTTGCTGAATACATTGTTGAATGCTTGTAGTAATAGGAAAAAATATAAATTAAACGATTGTTATTTGCAAATATATAAATAAATATTTAGTTAATGTTTTGTTTTTATTAAAAAAAGTATTTATCTTTCGCAGACTTTTTAATAAAAAACCTGATGTTCTTTTTCTAATTATTTAAAGTGATATTGTTTTCTGTGTTTTTGAAGCGATAACCATTGATTGAGGTTGAAAGATATTCAAATGTTGATGTAGATTTTTCAATTAACGAAACCAAATATTCCAATCTTTTTCGTCGCTTTCCATAAGTCAATGTAACTTAAATGTTAAATCTGTCTAAGAGTCAGGTATTAAAAAAGCGGGAAACCGCCCATTCATTAACCAAAACCTTTAACAACATGAAAGGATTAAAAAGAAAAATCTGGTATCCGTTATTATTTATGGGTATCGCATTTGCAGTAATTATCAGTTGCAGCAAAGACGAAAGTGGCAATTTGGCCAAAGTAACAACCCTCGAGGTAACCGATGTAAATCACAATTCTGCCCGCACCGGTGGAAATATTACCGGTGATGGTGGTTCAAAGATCACTGCTCTTGGAGTTTGTTGGAGTAAAACTCAAAATCCTACTGTGGAAGATTTTTACACCAGTGATGGTACATATACCATCGATGGTGTTGAGATCAGAGATTTTGAAAGTACTGTAACAGACCTTGAACCGCTCACTACTTATTACCTTCGTGCCTATGCGGCAAATGAAAACGGGGTGGCCTATGGAGAGGAAAAAACTTTTGAAACCGATGAAGCAGGCCAGATTATCCATCCGCTTACTGCCGATATGATTGATGCCTGGACACAGGAATCCAGTGAAGGTCCAAAAGAAAGTCTGGTGGATGGAAATACCAGCACCTATTGGCATTCAGCATGGTCAGCAGGTGTTGAACCATTGCCACACTGGATTCAGATCAATTTCGAAGAAGAAAAGGCTGTTGGTGGATTCAGCTATACTTTCAGACAACCCAGTGGTGCTGCCGACAGACCAAACCATTGGGATGTTCAGGTTAGCAGTAATGGACAAACATGGGAAACTGTTTGGGAATCTCCCTCCGGATTGGATGTTGAACCCGTTGAACTTGTGACCGTTTTGGAGTTTGGTGAAAATTTTACATCTCAATTCTTCCGGATAAGAATTTTAGACACTCAAGGTAGCGGAGACTGGACACATCTTAGCACTATTGAGGTTTTTGAAGTGAGAAATTAATCATATTGCTCTCTTTTTGAATCAACTTATTCAAACTTATTCAATGTTAACCATGATCATTTTATTGCAGAACTTTCATTGGCAAGGTTTTTTTCATGCAATTACATATGATTTGTTTTAAAAAATTATACATATGAAAAACAAAGGTTTTAATATATTTCCTCCTCTTCTTTCCTTGCGGATAGGTGAAGAAATTAAAAATTATTTGAAATCAGCATCTTTATTATACCTGATCTTTCTATTCAGTGTCATGGTTGCTCACGCCCAAAATGATGCACCTCAGGTAAGTGTGTCTGGAACTGTAACAGATGCTTCTACCGGCGAAACCATGCCTGGTGTAAATGTAGTTATACAAAATACCAGCCAAGGTACTGTAACTGATACAGATGGTGCTTATTCCATGGCGGTGCCTTCAGATGCGACACTCGATTTTTCTTTTATTGGTTATACCAGGCAATCGGTTGCCGTTGAGGGGCAGAAAAATATTGATGTTCAACTAATGCCATCTGCCGACATGCTTGACGAGATCATCGTGATCGCATACGGATCTACACCACGGTCTAACCTGACGGGTTCAGTAGTAAGCCTGGATACCGAAGATCTTACGGATGTGTTTTCACCCCGCCTTTCTGCTATGATACAGGGAAAAGCTTCCGGTGTTTATGCAAGAAGTGCAACAGGCCGACCAGGGCAAACAGCAGAGATCAATATTCGTGGTAAAGGATCCATCAATACAACCAATTCTCCTTTATGGGTGATAGATGGAATTGCAGTTGGTCATAGCGAACCCAATATCAACCCGGCTGATGTAGAAAGCATTACCATACTAAAGGATGCTTCCGCTACTGCGCTTTATGGATCCAGAGCTGCCAACGGAGTTATTCTGGTTCAAACTATTTCGCCTGAATCGGGTATTTCCAAACTCAACTTTTCCGCCAATACAGGTGTCACACAATTACACAGAGGTAATTTCTCTCTCATGAATTCTCAGGAATTGTATGACTATCATGCCTCCTGGAATGATAGCCCCTGGTATGATCAAATTCTCCTGGAAACCAATACAGACTGGATCGACATTGCTACCCAAAATGGCGTGGCGCAAGAGTATAATATGTCTTATAATGGAGGCACTGAAAAAGTAAGCTCTTATCTTTCAGGCACTTATTACAACGAAACGGGTGCTTTGAAAGGCTATGATTATGAGCGTTATTCGGCAATTGCCAATGTTAATGTACAGGCTACAGACCGACTTGTGTTGAAAGCAAACCTATCCGGAAATCTTATTAATACAGATAGTCGCGAGCATAGTACTTACAATGCATATACTTATCTCCCCTGGGATCATCCTTATAAGGAAGACGGTACGCCCATTGAACCCGGCACCGATACGGAATATAACTGGTTGGGAAGAGATCAGAGCAATTATCTTTATAACTTGCAATATAATTTTGGGAAAGGCAGGACCAATAACTTTAGATTCAACCTGGGTGGAGAATTGGAAATAACTGATTGGTTATCTTTTGTTTCCATGAATAACGTTAGTTATGCTTTCGGGCAAAGTGAATCTTATACCGACCCCCGCTCCACTGGTGGCAGAGCAAATAATGGATCCTACAACACAGGTTATAGTCTTTCACGCAATCAACTAACCAACCAAATGCTTCGTTATCAGAACACATTTGGTGAGCATTCCCTGCAGGCATTTGTAGCATGGGAATATAGTGATACCCATTTTGATAATAGTTCCGCAACAGGTCATGGTATTACAGCTGGTTTGGAAGTATTAAATGCCACATCCACTGCTGCGAGTGTTTCAGGTTCAAAATTACAGTCGGCGCGGCAATCTGCCCTTGTCAATTTGCAGTATTCCTTTGATGATAAATATCTTTTTACCTCTTCCTTCAACAGAGAAGGATCATCTAGTTTTGGAGAGGGCAATCAATATGGCAACTTTTTCTCGGTTAGTGGGGGATGGAACTTACACTATGAGTCTTTTGTGAACCAGTTGAATTGGCTTAATGTTTTAAAAATCACTGCCAGTTACGGCGAAGTGGGCAATTCACCAGGCGGATTTCCTCATCTTGGATATTATGAACTTACCGGGCAATATGCCGGACTGCCCGCTGCAAGACCTTATCAGATCGCCAATCCCCTAATCAGTTGGGAAAAGACTATATCCAGCAATCTTGCTATTGAAACACGTGTTTTTGATCGTATTACGGCTACTTTTGATCTGTATGAAAGAAACAACTCTGGATTGTTATATTATGTCCCCTTAACTGCTATCACGGGATTTACAGGTGTTTGGGAAAATATTGGTGAGATCAGGAACCGGGGAGTGGAAATGACCATTCAACCGGAAATCATCAAAACTCAGGATGTAGAATGGAGCATGAACTTCAATCTTTCTTTTAACCGTAATAAAGTAATGGAACTTTTTGAAGGGCAGCCTATTACATCCGGGAATATAAGAGTTGCAGAAGATTATGACATGGACTCATATTACATGCGCGTTTGGCACGGTATCGATCCTGGTAATGGTGATCCATTGTGGGAAAAAATTGTGGAAAATGAAGATGGTACAGAAACCGTTGAACTTACAAATAGTTATAACGATGCAACACTTCAGTTTACTGGTCAAACTATGTCGCCCGACTATAGCGGGGGGCTAATCAACAATTTCAGGTATAAGATATTTTCCCTTTCTGCTAATATTGGTTTCGTGCAGGGAGTCTATATGTACAACAGCGACAGGCAATTGTTTGACAGCGATGGAAATTACCCTACCTTTAACCAGATGAATTTGGCAGAAGGGTGGACCCGATGGGAAAAGCCCGGTGACATGGCAACTCATCCCAAAGCAGTATTGGGTGGAAACCGCGATGCAAACCGACCTTCCTCCCGGTTTCTTGAAGATGCTAGTTTTATCAGATTAAGAAATATAACCTTGGCTGTGCAATTACCTGCTTCTGTTTTATCGCAGGTTGGAATTTCTAATTCGAGCATTTACCTGAGTGCCGATAATTTATATACGCTTACCGAATGGTCGGGAATGGATCCTGAAACAGCCGGACTTTATCCTCTTACCCAAAGGTTTATGCTGGGTTTAAAAGTTGATTTATAAGTATTTTGTTCATTTTAAAATTTATTGATAATGGAAAAGTTTAAATATATCATTTTAGTATTTTTGATAACTTCTTTTTTGGGAAGTTGCGAGATAGAAAGAGAACCTTTTCAGGATCTGGCAGACGAGGTAGTGTTTTCTGATGTGTTAGGATTGGAAGCGGCATCACTTGGTACATATGCCATACTGAAGCAGAACACTTTTATGCGTCCCTACCATTTTCATGGTGAATTTGGTGGTGATAATGTTGCCCTTAGTGGCGCCACTACAGATCACCTTTATTTTATGTACAATTACCAACATGTACCCAACAATTATCATCTCAACAGTTTATGGGTTGATTCCTACAGAGGTATTGTGAATTGTAACAAGATTATTGAAAACGCTGAGAGAGGTGCGAGTGGTAGAATGGACCATGTAATTGGAGAGAATTATTATCTGCGTGCATTTTTCTATTTTACGTTGGTCAATATTTGGGGGCGTCCTTATTCGCAAGATCCGGAAAGCAATATGGGGGTGCCTCTCAAAACCAATACCGATCGAGATAATATTCCACCCAGGGCAAGCGTGGCAGATGTTTATGAACTCATTGTCAGCGATCTTGAAAATGCTGCCAACCTGATGGAGGGATATAGCAGACCTACTGAAGAATTACGAATTTTTGCTTCTCAGGAAGCAGCATGGGCATTACTCTCAAGAGTTTATCTTTATATGGAAGATTATGAAAAAGCCATTGAATATGCTACGCTTGTTATTGATTCAGGTAATTTCTCTTTGCTTGAGGGTGAAGATTATACCCAGTATCCTACATTTGTCCCCGAAAATAATGCTGAAACCATCTTTGCCTGCCGCTCTCTTAAAGATGAAGATGATTACAATTGGTATGCTGTCGGAGGTATGTATGCACGTATTGATGGTGTGGGATGGGGAGAAATGTATGCATCCCAACCCTATCGTGATCTGCTTGGGCAATATCCGGAAGATCTGCGTAACGAGTTTATAAAACCTCAACTTGCCGGTGAAGATGCTAATGGGCAGCCCCTTATGTGGATCAAATATATTCGCACCACTGATGAAGCAACTGGAAAGCAGATGTTTGTAACATATGATGTTTTCCAGAATGCCGATACCGGTGTATGGCAGTATACAAAAGACGACCAGACAATGGATGTTGAATCCGAAACAGAAGGCGACCAAACTCTATATTATATTTTCGAGAACGGTGAAAAAACATATGTTGACCTCGAAGAAAAGATGGTTGTTCGTAATGGATATCCACAATATTTTGTCATCAAATGCTCAAACCAGGAAGATCAACCACAGCTTTGGTCGCCTGTCATTTCCAGATTGGCTGAGATGTACCTTAACCGTGCAGAAGCTTATGCACGTCAGGGTAACGAAGCTGCTGCAATTAATGATATAAATATTATCAGACAGCGTGCTGGTATTCCTCTTTATCAAAAGGATATTGCTGTTCCTTCCAATAAAACTGTTTTCGATATTGTAATGGAAGAACGGCAGTTGGAACTCGCTTTTGAAGCACACAGAAGATACGATGTTTTCAGAAATAACCTTACGCTCGATCGCAGGTATCCGGGAACACATGACAGGGGCAACGCGCTCATGACTGTACCACCGAACCACCCCAGAGTAGTAGAATACATTCCTGAGCCACAATTGCTTGCTCAACCTAATCTTGTCAATAATCCATAAGCAATTTTCGCTCTTTCCATAAACAAGGGGGATTGAGTTTCGCTGAATCGCTGCAGAGATCCCCCTTGTTTTTAATGATGATTCATTGTTTTTGCTTCCATTGGTTTGGGTTCTTAAGATCAATACATTGAAGAGGAAATATTTTTTGGTTTTTAAAATAAAATTCCTGAAAATTAAATCTTCTTTATAGTTTTCAATCTGATCTTTATTTTCAGATAGTATGTTTGCCGAATCTTTTCATACTAAAAACGCTTATAAGGTTTCTTTGATCTGAAAAGAAAACCAATATCGATGAAAATGTTTTTTTCGCACTTTTATTTAAATAAATTTAATCATCTCATGTCTACACAATCTACGCAAAGAAAACAAAATTATGCTCTCCCACTGATCATACTGGGTGTTATGTTTTTTGTCATTGGCTTTGGTATTGGTATCAGTGGTTTTTTAACCCCTGCTTTACGTTCTGCTTTTGACCTTAGCACAGGACAATCTTATCTGGTTACGGCGGCAATATTTTCTGCATTCGTTATTTTTGGAAGACCCGCAGCCTGGATCATTACCAGGATTGGTTACCGAAGGTCTATGGTCATGGCATTTCTGATCATGGCCCTGGGTATGTTGTTGTTTGTTCCTTCGGCCAATCAGATCAGCTTCCCGTTGTTTTTACTGGCTCTTTTTGTTGGAGGTGTCGGAAATACTTTATTGCAGGCTTCTGTAAATCCATATGTTACCATTATAGGTCCGATGGATAGTGCAGCCATGAGAATGAGTCTGATGGGTATCATGAATAAACTGGCGTGGTGGATTGCTCCTCTTTTTCTGGGTATTTTTATTGATCTTCAGCAGGTAAGACTCAACGATGTTATTTTTCCCTTTTACATGGTTGCTGGTATTTTGCTGATTCTGGGCATCGGTATCTATTTTGCGCCACTTCCGGAAGTGTCTGCTGAAGGGGAAGATACGATTCCGGATGACCAGATGCAGGATAATAGCTATGCAAAAAACAAAACCAGTATCTGGCAGTTTCCCCACCTTATTCTTGGTGCTGTTGCTGCTTTTTTATACATCGGAATTGAAATTCTACCCATGGCTTCTGCCATTGATTTTGCCCGCATTGCTTTTGGCGATGCTCCCAATCTCGAAAATTACGCCAGGTTTGTTACCATTGGTTTGGTAATGGGGTATGTATTTGGTGTCATTACCATCCCCAGGTTTCTTTCCCAGAAAAAAGCATTGTTGAATTTTTCTGTTATCGGGATTTTGTCAACCCTTTTTCTCTCGCTGGCACCGGTAGAGTATGCTTTTTATGGATTGCTGCTTGTTAGTTTTGCCAATTCTCTTATGTGGCCGGCTATATGGCCCCTGGCAATTGCCGACCTCGGAAAATTTACCAAAATAGGTTCCTCTTTTCTGGTGATGGGGATAGTAGGGGGAGCTATCATTCCATTGATTTTCGGATATATTGTTGATATTGTAAAGGGAGCCAAAGAAACAGCCTCTGTCACCGATTTTCAGACAGCCTACTGGATCATGATACCCTGTTATCTTTTCATATTTTATTTTGCTGTGCACGGACACAGAATTAGAAAGTAAACCATTGTAAATCAAATTTTCATTTTAAACCAATATTCATGTTAGAAAATATTGCCAAACAATTTTTCCCTTACAGTATCATTTCTGATGTAAAACCTTTTGGAAATGGTCATATCAACAACACTTACAAGGTTATCACAAAAGGAGAAGAAGCAGAGTTTATTCTTCAACGCATCAATACTGATGTTTTTAAGAATCCACAGGAAATTGCCAAAACACACCTACACCTGCAGGATATCATTTTTAAAAGCAAACAAGATTTGGTGGTGGCCAAGCTGATTCCCACATCAACAGGTGAGAATCTATTTATAGACAATGATGGTGGATTCTGGCGGGCAACCAGTTTTATCCAGGATTCCTATACTATAGAAGTAGTGAAAGAACCCTGGCAGGCTTTTGAGGCTGGTAATGCTTTCGGATGGTTTGCCAAAGCTTGCCGAAAACTAAACCCTGCTGATTTTGAAGAGTCTATCAAAGATTTCCATCGTTTATCCTTCCGTATTGCTCAGTTAGATGAGGCCATCGAAAATGACAAAGCCAATCGGTTAAATAAAGTGATATCGGTTGTCGACTTTTTTAAGGACAGGCAGCATGAACTGAGTATGATCGAAACCTGGGTAGATGAGGGTGAAATTCCGCTGCGAATGGTACACAACGATACCAAGATCAATAACCTACTGTTTCGCGGAGAAAAAGCCGCTGCTGTAATTGATCTGGATACCGTAGGTCCGGGCATCCTTTATTATGATTACGGGGACGCTTTACGTACATCTGCAAACACTGCCAGTGAAGATGAAAAAAATCTTGATAAAGTGGAATTCCATATGGGATTTTTTGAGGCATTTACAAAAGGGTATTTGCAACAGGTAAAATCTATTATGAACACAAAAGAGGAAAAATATCTTTATCTTGCTCCTAAATTAATGACATACATTATTGCCATCAGATTTCTTACCGATTATCTTAATGGCGATGTATATTATAAAACAGCTTATGATGAGCACAACCTTGTCCGTTGCGAAGTGCAGAAAAAACTCATTGAATCTATGGAGACCAAACAGGATAAAATGAAACAGATCATTGAGGATTGCATCAAAACCTATGCTTTTTAAATTTCATCAACCGATGCAAAAGACAGTTAACTGATCCACCAAAAGAAATGAAAGGAAATCATTTTTGAGTAATATTGCATCTTATATTCAAATCTTAACTGGAGAAAAGTCATATAATTTTAAAAAAATTCTGAGTGAAATGCCAGATTATTCATGATTAAAATGAACCGAGCCATGACCAAATTTTTGATACACACGCGGATGATTAGATTTCGCAGCATGGACAAAAATACAAAACCGGAGTTTTGGCGAACTCCATCTTACCTATTTATTCAAATTATAAACAGATTAAATAAATGAAAAAAACTGCTTTGTTTGAAAAACTGTTGTACCTATTGCTTGTTGCGGTCGTTTTTTACGGTTGCAATCCCAACACCTCTTACCAATTTGGAGAAACCTTCGAACCCGTTGAAGCTTTTCCCACGCCCGAACGTCCTGCCGGACAATCTCATGTTCTTGAGTTAAGGGCCGACCCCATTGATACGGTTGATATTGCCATCATCGGTTTGGGTATGCGCGGACAGGGGGCAGTAAGAAGACTCTCTTTTATTGAAGAAACCCGCATTGTTGCCCTGGTTGATGTTGTACCTTCCTCTGTGGAAAGGGCACAACAAACTCTCAAAGATATGGGCAGACCTCCTGCCGATGAATATACCGGAGAGGATGCCTGGAAAGAGGTTTGTGAAAGAGAAGATGTTGACCTCGTTTACATCTGTACACATTGGGACCTTCATACACCCATTGCCGTTTATGCCATGGAAAACGGGAAACATGCCGCTACGGAAATACCTGCTGCTCTTACCATAGAGGAGGCCTGGCAACTGGTAAACACTGCTGAAAAAACCCGTAAGCATATGATGATGCTCGAAAACTGTAACTACGATTTCTTTGAAATGGCTACCCTTAACATGGCGCAACAAGGTCTTTTTGGGGAAATTGTGCATGCAGAAGGCGCTTATATACATGATCTGCGGTCAATGCTTTTTGCTGAAAAAGGTGAACCCGGACACTACTGGAATATGTGGCGTCTGAAGCACAATGAAGAAAAGAATGGGTCACTTTATCCTATGCATGGATTGGGACCGCTGGCACATGCTCTGAATATTCACCGGGGCGACCGGATGGAATATCTGGTTTCAGTTTCCAGCGATCAGTTTGGTTTGACCGAATACGCGAAAGAAAAATTTGGTGAAGATTCGGATTATGCCAAACGCGATTATGCCCGGGGTGATATGAATACCACTGTGATTAAAACTACCAAAGGGAAAACGATCAAAATCCAGCATGATGTTACAAGCCCACGACCCTATAGCAGGATTCATATGCTTAGCGGAACAAAGGGATTTGCACAAAAATGGCCCCGCACCGGCATAGCACTTGAACCGGATGCACACGGGTGGACCACGGATGAAGAACTCGATTCGTTACTTCAGGTTTACGAGCACCCTATCGTTAAAGAGGTTGGAGAAAAAGCCAAAGAGGTTGGTGGTCATGGTGGCATGGATTTCATCATGGATTATCGCCTGATCTATTGTCTCAGGCATGGTTTACCCCTTGATCAGGATGTTTACGACGCTGCTGAATGGTCGTCAGTAATCGAATTATCACAGGTGTCCGTTGCCAATCATGGTATGTCGGTTCAAATACCTGATTTTACAAGAGGTGCATGGAATGAACTGAATACCGTTACCTATCACACCCATGAATAGATTTTATTGATTGGTTGTATTTGTTTTGTATTTCCTTCTATGCAGATAGGGCAAGTTCTCTTATTTTCTCTTTCTGATAAAACTTTTTCAACTCTTTGTAATTTTTAAATTTCATCGTTTCATACTTCATGGTTTCGGTATCTACAATTACACCCTGGAATCGTCCCATAGAGCAAGATCCGCTGTTTATATATTGCTTTTTTGTGTTGAGGTAATAGGTTTTGTGTGCTTCGATCTTATGGGTATGCCCAAGCAATACAAGGTCATTATTTTTCAGCAATCGCAAAGCATGGGAAAGGTAGCGTATTGAATCATATTTTTTGGGAATCTTGTTGATGGCCTCGTGCATTTCGTGTATCCTGAAATACGTGCTCAGTATCCAGGAGGTTTTGCTTATCCAACGCAATAGATTAAATCCCAGTGTCTGAATCTTTCTGCCCATGCGTGTTCCATTCATAAAATCGGCACTATGACCATGCTCAATATATATCTTTTGTCCCAGGCGGTTGGTAAAAGTAATGTTATCTTTACCAAATGGACAAATAGCATCATGGTTCCCTTTTATATATATGATATCAGGATGATGCAGCAAATAATCAGTTAACTCCCCGTTGTTTTTGCATATTTCCCGGAAAGAGTATTTGTACAATTCAAAAACATCTCCATTGAGTATTATTTTATCAATTTTTTCTTCTTCGATCACTTTTTCAAGAGCTTTGATGAAATTAGACGGTTTCCATCCGAAGGTTTCAAAGTGATCGTTGTTTCCAATATGAAGGTCGGATATGATCAATAAATTCATAGGATAAACAGGATTAAGAGATTAAATATTCAGATACCAGTGGAGTTCCGTTGACAAACTCCATTTTCTTTATATTTTCTTTGTAAATGCTGTAGATATCAGGGTTTTGTATAATGTTGTTGATTTTAGAAGGAAGTTTTGAGGTGTTTTTTTCATAAACACCCAGCAGGTTGTCGCGAACAAATTCCATATTTCCCTTTTCCTGCTCCCAAATATAGTTGTTGATAACGGGTATTTTTCCGGAAATGAGTATTTCCATGAAGGTGCTTGCCCCACATTTGGTCACAACGATATCGGCAATATTGATCAGTTCGTAAATAAAATCAACATATCCGTATATCTTCAATGATGTGTGATTGTGTTTTTCTTTTATCTTCATGGCTTTGTTATACAACGTTTTGTTGTTTCCACATACAATGGCAACTTCCGCCAAAGGGTTGTTTTTCAGGCATTTTTTCAGAATCTTTGCTCCACGTGGCATTCCATCACCTCCACCCAGTATCAGAATGAGCTTTTTATGATGCTGAAAACCCAAACTCTCTTTGGTGCTTTTTTTTACGATACCGGGGATGGGTTTTGTAAACTTTTCGCTCAATACAAAAGGATATACAGAAACATTTGATGAGGCAATGTTTTTGGAAACAGCATAATTTTTCACCCTTTCCGAAAAAACAATAAATTGTGTTTTATTTTCCAGAAACCAGATGGGATGAGCAGTAAAAGGATCAGTTACCACTGTTATCACTGGTATTTCAAGATGATGCTTTTTTAGAATTTCCAATACCGGTTTGATCAAAAAAAAGTGAAATATGACAATTTTTGACGGGTTTTCTTTTTGTATGATTTTTTCGAGATGGGGCATCACAAACCACGAAACCAACGCAGCAGTGGCAGAAGCGATCCACCGGATTTTATTCAGAGCATACAGCATTTCAAATATCCATACGGCATTTGCCTGCGATTTGCGGTATCCGTCCTCAATTGCATACTTTACCCATTTGTTAATGTTCTTAAATCCATCATGAAGAATGGGTTTTGCTTTTTCGGGATATCGGGATTGAAGATAATTGGCCACTGAACGTGCGGGAGCAAGGTGTCCACCACCGGTTTTCAGATACAAAAACAATTGTCTTTTTTGCATGCCAGAACTAAATTGAGGTTTCACAAACTTAGTCCTTTACTGTTAATGAAATATAAAGAAAATCTTACATTTACATTAATTTATGGGATGGTCTGGTTTATCTTATGGGGGAGTTTTCCTGCGGAAAGTTTTTGTTTTTCAGAAAATAGGCAATATTGAAGGTGCCTTTTTTTCTGGCTTTTAAAAATCCTGCCCATGCTGCATCTGCCAATCTGCCTTTATTTAGCAGATCAAAAAGCCATTGTTCTGTATAGTCAGGGTTTTCTTGTTTTATGCCTGCTTGTATTTCGCGGAGCCATTTTTTGTTTGACTTTTCCTGTGCACCTATGGTGGGTGTCATGATAAAAGCAATGCCCAGTGCGCTGTAAAAAGATAATTCGCTGGGTTTGCTCCACAAAATATCTGTTTGGTGTAATATGGCATTAAACTTTTGGTAGTAATCTCTGAAATCTCTTCCGGATATTACATGAATATTTTCGCTGGCGATCTCATCCTTTATATCCAGGAAATAATCATTTACCTCCGGTCGGATTCCTGCCACCAGGTTCAGGCGTACTTCATTATTGTGTAATTTCTCTTTAAGTCCAAGAGCGATCCTGCGTCCTGTTTCTTTTTGGGCACCCGCTCCACCCACTGCAAAAGTGATGTTAAGGACCCGTTCCCTTTTAAAAACACAGTTTTGTTTTCCTAAAAAGTGTTCTACATTTCTTTTTTGAAGCGACCAGAATCTTCCTTTCGGATCCAGGTAAAAAAGGCGTTGTGCAAGATCCTGCTTCAGGATACTGAGGTTTTCATCTCCTAAGAGTTCGGGAGGCAGAGGAAAACCACTCAGGTGTATGCGTTGTTCAGGCACCCCATAGGATTTTAATCGCCGGGCAGCTCTTCCTGTTGGAGCAAAATATTCTATCCTGCTTTCCCAGGGGTCGGGGCTTACCCAAACTCTGTTAAGGTCTGTATCGCATATAATACAGTATATCTTTCCATGACCATACTGATCGGCTGCCACAGCTGGCGCATAAAAACTGGTTACCAACGGAATATTTTTATGCTTAATGGTATCAAGCATCCCACTGCATAAACCTTTTTTGATGCTCGACTGTAAAAGACGAACCTGGAAAGTACTTTGTGAAAGATCTCTTTGGGGATAAAAAGAGGGTATTTTTAAGAAAAAGTCGAGGATACGAAAAATGTATTTGCCTATAAGGGGGATTCCTTTTGCTCTGGATAAGAACTCATACAATCGGAGGATGCGTTTCCATAAAACTTTTTCTGATGCGGGAGTTGCCAAAGAATCACCAACTTCTATGATGCCTTTCCATGCCAGCGATTCCAATGGCATCACTGCCCGCATGTGCCCGTATCCCATATTTGCAGATACAAGCCAAACATGAAATGATTCACTGGTCTCTTTTGCTTTTTTTTGAGGCTTTTTGTCTTTATCCACAGTCAGAAACTCTCCCATTTTTTTATGTTTTTATCTGATGAACCCCCGCCTGAATGGTTGACATAAAAAAACCGGGAAGTAAACCAAATTCCCGGTTTCACTAACCAAAACAAGCAAAAACAACTTTCTTTTTTCTTGTGCAAATTTATTGTTCTCATTCAACAAAGCTGTTATGCGTGTTTTAATAATTTGTTATGAATATCTTAATTTACCAGGTTTCTGAACTTGTTTTTCTGACGCTTCTAAGGGATTATGGGTGCCGATTACTTGTTAATTCAATATTGAACCCACTCCGAAAACTTGTTTTTGGCAAATCTGTGTTTATTTCTGTAATCTGCGGATAATTGACTTTTTAGAGTGGACTCAATATTTGCTTTTGAAAATCATATCCATTTTAATGATTTGAGGGATGACGAGTGTTTTTCCGTCATTGATAACATGATGATCAGCCAATTTTATTTTTTCCTCCTGCGGCATCTGGTTTTTCATCCTGTTCATCACTTCTGTTTCTGATGTATGATCCCTTTCTATTACCCTGTCTCTCATGACTTCGAGAGGTGCGCTTACCAGAATGGTTTTATCAAATCTTTCCTGCGATCCTGATTCGAAAATAATGGCAGCCTCCATCAGGCAATAGGGTGCAAGGGTTTGTTGTTTTACCCATTGATCAAACTTTTCGTATACTTTGGGATGAATGATATGGTTGAGTTGATCCAGTTTTTCCCTGTCAGTAAAAACGATGGAAGCAAGTTTTTGTCTGTCGATATTGCCTTTTGAATTGATAATGCCGGTGCCAAATATTTCAATGAGTTGAGGCAATACTTCATGGCTGTTTAATATGCTTTTGGCTTGTTTGTCAGCGTAGAACACTGGTACACCCAATACTTCAAATATTTGGCAAACAGTCGTTTTTCCGCTTCCCATATTTCCGGTAACTGCAATTTTTAAAGGCATGATAAACTGGATTTTAAGCAATGAAGTCATTGTTTTTCAATCAATACAAATTCCACCTCCGCTGGTTTTACCCTCAAAACTTCAATCCATTCCGGTTTTTTGGTCACTTCTGCCGAAAGACGGTTTGCATTCAACAGCGACGCCTCAGGGCATTCAACTGATACTTCAAGCATTGAGTGGTTTAATTTGTTGGCATCTTTTAATGCAATCAGGTAATAAACGGCTACTTTTTCGGGGAACAACAATATTTCTGTTCTTGTAGTGTCCAGATCGACGCATCTTTTGATGGTTAAGGGTAATTCAAGCATTGATTCGGTGTACTCTTCGACACGCAATGTTACGTTAACCTCTTCATGAGATAAATGGATACCGCTTTGGACAGGAAATGATTTGATTCTCAGACTTTCATGTAAATCTTTGCTGAGATTTTCTGCTTTTAAAGGTTGGGTTTCGATGAAATGGATCGTATCGGTAATGTTTTCCGGAGCATAAATGGTTACAGAATCGGGTTGAAGTAAGGGTTTTTCATACAAACCAAACCCTGGTCTGAAAGTAATCTCTGTATTCGGTTTTACAGGAATTTTTTTGCTTGATGCTTCGCGTGCAAGGAAGAAAATTGTATCGGGTTTTGCTGTTAAAGCATTACGGGAAAAATTACTGACCATCGAAAAGCGCATTTCCATTTGGTTGGCTGTATAGTAATAAAGAGATTGTTCATTGCGCATCATCTTCTGCAGTGCATAAAAATCGATGTTCAGTCCTTTGATATTGTTGGTAAGACGATGATTCAGGATCTTTAAACCGGTAGCCCTGCTTTCTATAAAGAAAACGGAATCGCTTCGTTGTACAAAAACAACTTCACGGGGTGTATTTACAACATTGATCTCAACTGGGAGTGTCGTATTGGTCTCGCCTGACAATTTGGTGAAAAGCCAGGAGATAAAGCTGAACAACAAGCAGAGCAAAAAAATATAGATCTTTTTTCTGGATGAAGGGGAAACGCTATATATTTTTGAAAAAGGTTTGAATAAGAATTGCATGTGTTTGCGATTTGTTTTTATGGACACATATAGGCTTGCTACATTTTGCACAGAACATATTCATTTTTTTGTGCTTGATTTGCATCTGATTTGGGTGTTTGAGGATAAATCCACCACTTCGTTTCCTTCATCTGTTTATAATTTGATTAAACAGGTCATATGGAGTTTGCCAACAATACGGTTTAGTATTTTTACAGCCGTTTTGCGGTATCTAATCATCCGCGTGTGTGTCAATAGTATTGTCATGGCTCGATTCATTTGTGCAACATATTTTTTGCATTGCTCACAGAGGTATCACCTGATGCAGATATCCGGTAAAAATCTTTTAAGGATCTAAAATAAAAATCCCGGTCAAAAATACAAAAAATGACCGGGATCATGAATAAAATTTAGATAAACTGTCTTGTTATTTCTTTTCCTGCAACTGGTCGGTAGCTGCATCCATGGCTACAGCAGATTTTTCAACACGTATGCGCACATCTGGTGTTATTTCAATGGTAAAGGTTTTTTCCTGTACATCTGATATCTTTCCATGAATACCGCCAATGGTTATGATTTTATCACCCTTTTTCAAACTTTCCCTGTATTTACGGGCATCTTTTTGTTTTTTCAATTGGGGTCTGATAAAAAACAGGTAAAAAACTACAATGATGAGCAAAAGAGGGATAAATGTTGCAAAACCTCCTCCGCCTTCTTCCGGGGGAGCCATCAATAAAATACTTGTTAGGTTGTTCATATCATTTTGATTTTTAAAATGGTGATTAATTCATTTTTTTATTGCCGTATAGCTTCTTATTGCCGTATAGCTTCTGCTGTAATCCTCAGGTTAACTGGTTTGTCTGTTGCATTTGTAAGCACCCTTACATTTTCTGATTGTGCACCTGTTCTTCCCGAAGAATTGAATACCACATCAATCCTCCCCGATTCACCGGGCAAAAGTGGTTCTTTGGGATAGTCTCCTACAGTGCATCCACAACCGCTTCTTACACCAGTTATCAGCAAAGGTGCATTACCGGTGTTGGAAAATTTGAAACCATACGCTACCCGCTCACCCGAGATGATCTTCCCAAAATCATGAACATTTTTATCAAATGCTATTTCAGGTGTCTTTTCTTCAGATGTTTCAGCAGTGTTTTCCGCTTTATCATTGCCGGAGGAATTACAACTGCAGATGCCGGATGAAAGTATAATAAGAAAAATAATTATTAAATACCTGTTCATCACTTTTATCTTTTCAAGATTTTGCAAATTTACTGATTTTCTGATTTTCAATCAACTCCTCTACCAATTTATCTAATACTCCGTTTACAAATACTTTGCTTTTGGGAGTACTGTACATTTTAGAAAGTTCTATGTACTCATTCAGAGAGACCTTAATGGGGATTTCCGGAAATTTAATGATTTCGGTAAGTGCCATTTTCATGATGATGATATCCATCAGGGCGATCCGCTCAATATCCCAGTTTTGTGTTTTGCCTGCAATCATAGGCCCAAATTCCTCATCGTTGAGGATGGTTTTCTTAAACAACTCCCTGGCAAATTTGCGATCGTCAAGATCTTTGTATAAATTCATCACCCTGAGTTCTTCATCTTTCTCAGGATCCAGACCTTTGATGCCTTTGATGATCATCTTGTTAACCAACTCCCAGTCATCTATCCAGTAAATGGAGTTTTCTTCATAAAAGGAATGGAGAAGCTCAAACTCACAGATATTGTATTTTAAAAGTTTCAGAATGATATCTCTGTCCTGATCAAACGTTGTATCGCTCAATGCCATGTAATTTTTATAGTCATTGCCCGACATAAAATGCAACAAGATCTTCTTCGGTATTTCAGGATTTTTTGACCAGGAAATCTTTCTCTCCTTCAATTTCTCTTCTATGCTTTCGCTTTCCGATATCTTGCCTAAACAACTATTATGTATAAATCTGGTATTGGGTATGAGGTCTTCCGGTGTGGGTACTTTTTTGTTTTTTTTATCTTCAATCATCCTTTTCGCCTGATTTCCGATGGAAATGATGAGAGATAACTGAAAAAGATAAAGGTCATAAATTTTATCAATACCTAAAAGCAACTCTTTCTCGCCTGCGGTAAGAGAATTGTTTCCTGACTGAAAAAATGCATATAGGCTCTGTAGAACCTTAACCCGTAAGTGCCTTCTGTTTAGCATAGGCCTAAATAAATCATACTTTGTAGGAGGAACGAATAATTTTTAAAAACAGTGCAAAAGTAATTTATTTTTCCCCACAGTCACAAATGTTTTTATCCAATGTCTTATTTATAACATATTTTTCCTTATTTGGCTTTTTGTTGATACTGAAAATAGGATCATGCTTGTAAAAGGCATGCATGCTGTGCTTTTTATCAGTAGGTCAAACAATGCGCATCAAACCCTGATGGAGCAATCTTTTTGTTTTGAAAAAGGAAATAAGTGCTGAGAATCCTCAATATTGGATTGAAAAAAGCAAAGTTGTTTTTTTTATTATTGGTTAAATGCTTATTTGTAAAAGCAAAAAAAAAACCTTGCATATGATGCAAGGTTTTTTTAAAATCTTAAATGTGTTCTGAATTATAATTCAACTACGCGAGTTTTACATTCACAGCATTTAATCCTTTTCTACCTTCTTTAAGGTCAAATGTTACTTCGTCGTTATCTCTGATCTCGTCAATCAATCCTGTTGCATGTACGAAGTATTCCTGGTCTGAATTTTCTTCTTTGATAAAACCGAAACCTTTGGTTTCATTGAAAAATTTTACGATTCCGTTGTTCATAATAAATAAGTAATAAATAAAAAATATGTTTAATTCAATACAAAGGTAATCAAAATTCATAGCAATGAAATGTTTTGCGAAAATTATTTTCAAATTTATCAGATGTTGATCATTTTGTTATTTTTTCAACAAAAAGTATCCCGCAATCAATATTTTCCTATTTTTGCAGAATCAAAAAGTAAATTGAAACGCATGTACAAATTTTTATTTTTTATTTTTAGTAAGTTTTACCCCTTTACCTGAGGATGGAAAATATTGTGTGCAATAAAAAACCGTTCTCAGAAAGACCTGAGAACGGTTTTTTTACGCCTTACTTATGAATTGTAATGCCAAAACCGGCAACCAGATTAAAATTTTTCCCCTTGTCTGGTTATCAAAACACAAATCAGTGCAAGCATCGTCAACATTCTT
>CAZPVB010000043.1:19637-22391 GCA_964589855.1 uncultured Bacteroidales bacterium | reverse complement strand
AATAATCCTGTATCACATGGGGTATAAAAAAAACAAGATGACTTTATGCAACCATTGGGCGAAATTCTTCTTTCAGTGTTTGTTATGCGGTTATCCTTCCGTTCCTAAACTTTCTTCATAATTCTGTTGGTGTTGTTTTTGTTGCCAGGAGTATAAAAAAGATTATGATGGATATTTTTTCAAAAAGATTTTCACAGGATGAAATGGCCTCCTTACTTCAAAAGCATACCCATGATCTTAGCAAAGGGTTAAAACCATTATATGACAGGATTGGAGATGCCCGTATCGTGATGCTGGGTGAGGCAAGCCATGGTACGCATGAATATTATCTTTGGCGAACGACGATTACGCAATACCTGGTGCAGGAAAAGGGTTTTAACATTATTGGCGTGGAGGGCGACTGGCCGGACTGCTATCAGATAAACCGTTTTATAAGACATTGGGAAAACAGTGGTAAAACCGCCCATGATGTGTTGAAAAAGTTCTACAGGTGGCCTACCTGGATGTGGTCTAATTGGGAAATTTCGGCACTGGTGGAATGGTTAAGAGATTTTAACCAGGGAAAAAATTACGAAAATCAGGTAGGTTTTTACGGTCTTGATGTTTATAGCCTTTGGGAATCGCTGGATGCTATCATGGATTACCTTCAGGAAAATGATCCGGATGCTTTGGAAACCGCAAAGCGCGCCATCAATTGTTTTGAACCTTACAAGAGGGAAGGGTTAAACTACGCCACTGGTGTACGTTTTGTTCCCGAAACCTGCGAAAGTGAGGTTTTGGAATTGCTTAAAGAACTTCACGCACGCACTTATTGGAAGGAAACCGATCATGAGGCTCCTTTTAATGCCCGTCAGAATGCACTTACAGCTGTAAATGCAGAGAAATATTTTCGTGCTATGGTAAAAGGTGGACCTGATTCCTGGAATATCCGTGATACACATATGACCGATACCCTCGAAAATTTGCTTGATCATCATGGATCAGAAGCGAAGGCGGTTGTATGGGAGCATAATACACATATTGGCGATGCCAGTGTAACAGACATGCGGCAGGATGAAATGGTTAACATCGGGCAGCTGGCCAGGGAGCGCTGGGGGCGCAAAGATACTGTGTTGGTTGGTTTTGGATCTTATAAAGGATCTGTTGTTGCGAGTGAGGCATGGGGAGACAAAATACGTGTGATGCAACTGCCCGAAGCGCGTCAGGATAGCTGGGAAAATCTGCTGCATCAGTTCAAACCATCCAATAAGCTTATTATTTCAAATGATATCCGCAATATGACTTATTTTCAGCAGATGATCAACCACCGTGCAGTTGGGGTGGTTTATCATCCGGCACGTGATCATTTTGGTAACTATGTTCCAAGTTTGATACCCCAGCGGTACGATGCATTTATTTTCCTCGATCAAACCAAAGCGCTGCATCCAATGAAAAAAGACAAAGAATCAGATAAAGTCCCTGAAACATATCCCTGGGGAGTTTAGTTATTTAGTTTCTGTCTGTATTGTCAGGTTTCTGCGTTATGCTTGTTTTGAAAAACAGGAGTTTACTTTTCGTAAATGACTGTTTTGAAGGCTTGCATAACGCAGAAATTGGCGTTTTCTTGCAAGCACTAAATAGCAGACAGTTGGTTCGATTCGTTAATCGGATTTTTGAACTATTAATTACCCTTTTTGGACAATTTTTCGTGTCTAAAGGGGGTTCTATATTCTATCTTTGAAAGCGGTATAAAATATCATAAAATGCAGTGTGGTATTAGAAAGGTCTCAATTAACATCTTATTTTATGTTGTATTTTCAAACAGGAAACAAAAAACTGCTTATACATTAAAAAATGTAAAATTGTAATGGCGACAGCAAGGCTTAATTTATTATTGATTTTTCTGGTAACAATAGTTTTGGCAAATTTTACGGGATGCGGAAACAGTAAAAATGTAAGTGTTTACTTCGATGAGCAGATTCCTCAGCATGCTTTTGCTGCCAATGATATTGAAACTGCATTAATAGCAAAAGGTCATAACGTTCATATCAAGGATTTATCTTTGCTTGACAACAGCAGAGGCCATAAGATTATCATTGCCTTAAGCAACAACTCCGAAGCTGCTGCATTGTTGCATGATCATGGGGTAGATGCCCTCCCTGAAATGGGTCAACAGGCTTATGCATTGAGAACAACAAAAAAAGGGGGGCTGAACTATTGGATTTTTGGGGGCGATATTAATGGCGCCATGTACGGTGGCCTGCAAATTGCCGAAAATATAAGTTTTAATGGTTTCAAGGATACTTACAATGAAGAAGATTCACCTTTCCTGAGAAACAGGGGCATTAAGTTCAATATACCCCTTGATAAAGATTCACCTACCTATTTTTACGGCAACCACGGAACTGCGAACAAACTCGCAATACAACATGTGTGGGATATTGACTTCTGGAAAACATGGTTCGATGAAATGGCACAACATCGTTATAATGCCCTGTCACTTTGGTCGCCACATCCTTTTACTTCCATGCTGAATATGGAAGATGAATATCCCGGTATTGCCATTAATGGAGTTGTTGGTTTTGATATCGATGGAAACGAAATTCAGGTGAATGATCTTACCATTGATGAAAAAATTACCTTCTGGCGTGAAGTGATGAAATATGGTCGTTCCAGGGGATTTGACATTTACTTTATGAACTGGAATGTTTTCTTATCTACTGCCGAAGGCAAACATGGGCTCACCTATAGTACCGAAAATGAAAAAACCAAAGA
>CAZPVB010000043.1:0-19537 GCA_964589855.1 uncultured Bacteroidales bacterium | reverse complement strand
GAGCATTTTGCCCAGCTGAATGATCTACCCAACGTGTTGTTCGAGTTGTCGTGCAAATATTCAGAAGCACACGCACATTCAACCGTTACCCCTTCAAGATGGCACCGCACGGGTATGGAAGATGGTCTTGGAAAATTTGGTATTACCTCATGGCTTACCATACGCAATGATGATTTCTATTTTCTGCACTGGGCAGAACCCCAGTTTTTGCGCGATTATATTGGTGGTTTTCCCGATCAGGAATTTGTTAGTGGCTTTTATATTGGATCCGATGGGTGGGTGTTTTCCAAAGAGTTTACAAGCATAAACCCCTGGTTCGAAAATAGTGATGCCCTCAGTATCCAGCGCACATGGTTCATGCAAAAATTATGGGGAAGGATATCATACAACCCTGCAATCTCCGATGAATTTTTTAAAAAACATCTCGCCTTACGATTTCCGGAAGTGCCGGTCGATAAGTTTTACGAAGCATGGAGCAATGCTTCAGGGGCAGTCAGGCGATCAAATGAACAGGTTACCGGTAAATGGCAGTTCGACAATGATTTCTGGATCGAGATGTGGACAGGTGACACCTGGCAGGGTGGCCGGAATCGCCATTTCACTATAGAAGACACCAAAGAAGCTACTCCTTTTGCCGGCTCACACCTAAGTTCCCTTTATAATACCGCAAAAGAAGAATCAGGAACCAAAACACCGGTCTGGGAAAATGTTGAAATGATTGAGAAACTGGCATACAATGCCCTTGATATTCTTGCAACCCTGGATGCCGGCTCAGATACTGAACTGCAATTAACCCTTAAGGATATAACCGCCCAGGCTTACCAGGGATTATACAGCGCTTACAAGTACCGAACGGTAAAGTATGATCTTCAGGATAAAAAAGAAGATGCCACAGAATCTATGGGCAAAGCCTTTTGTTACTGGCGAAATTATACAGATATTATGAATGAACTGTATATTCCTGTTGACATGCAAAGGAACAAAACCTTTTCAAGCTGGTAGGCGTATAATGATGATGTGTTGTCTTAATATCATAAACTCGGTGGAGTAGGATTTCCGGAATGTTCATCAAATTAAAAACTTCATACATTCTATACTTATGAATTTAAAAAAGCTATACCTTATTATTTTAATTTTTTTTATCGGTGCAAAAGTTGTTGCGCAGGATAGTTTGAACCAACCCAATTTAAGGTTTTATCTTTCTGATGATAAAACATCCTATGCCGGAGTTATCTTTGTCAATCAAATCTGGACACGATACAACTGGAATAACCCGGATGCTCAGGGAAATGATATGGGAGCCGACTTTGACATCGCAACCCGAAGAACCCGGGGAATCTTTTATACCTATCTGTTCGACAGGGTCTTTATGTACACCATGCTGGGATCAGACGGAAACTCCTTTAAAATCCCGGGAAATCCGGGTGTTAGTCTCTTCAATGCCCAGACTGAGTACATTTTTGTAAAAGATAAATTTCATCTCGGATTCGGTTTAAATACATGGAATGGGCTTTCGCGCTATAATAATTCCATGTTGCTGGAATTTCTAACGGTAGATAACCCTGCTTTTGCTTACCCCGTGGGTGGCCGGCACGATAGGTTTGGGCGCCAGCTCGGGATTTACGCAAAAGGGACAATATCGAAATTGCATTACCGCACATCTGTTGTCAAACCTTTCGAGTTTGGAGTGGAAGAGGGTAATCAGGTACAAAGCCTCACCGAGCGAAAAAACAACAATCTGGCCTTCAAAGGCTATTTCACCTGGCAGTTTTTGGATACAGAAGGTACCTTGTTCCCCTATATGAGCATGAATAACCTGGGGCGTGCCAGAAAACTTAACCTCGGCGCAGGATTCTATTATCATCCCGAAGCCATGATCGAGTCTGTGGGTGATGGGTTCGAATATCCTGACATCTTTTTGTTTGCCATTGATGCATTTCTGGATATTCCCCTGGGTAATGGTGATGCCATAACTTCTTATCTGGCATATAACAATTATAATTTTGGTGATAATTATATCCGCTCAGCTGCCCCCATCAATGTTTCAGTTGCTGATCCTGCATCATCATTACCACAAGGAATCGGAAATTCGCAGTGGGAAGTGGGAACAGGCGAGATCATCAGGGGAGAGGTTGGGTATTTGCTGCCCGGCAATGGCAGCAAAAACAGGTTGCAACCATTTGGTGCATTTACGTGGAAGAATTTTGAAGCCTTAAATGAAGCATCTCTGCAATATGATCTGGGTATCAACTGGTTGATGTATGGACACAACATGAAGTGGACACTTCAGTACTCATCGCGCCCGATTTATACAACCGTTGAAAGCAGTCAGGACTGGACGAGCTCAAAAGGACAACTGATATTGCAAACGCATATTCATTTTTAAACATCATGGAAGATAAATTTATTATCAGGAAAGTCTTATCAGTATTTCTTTTTGGTTCCATGGGAGCCAGCCTGTTCGCACAAAATAGCCAACCCAATATTATCTTAATTATGGCTGATGATATGGGAGTTGAAACCATTGGCGTTAATGGAGGAACATCCTATTCTACACCACACATAGATAAGCTTGCAGAGCAAGGAATAAGGTTTGAAAATGCCCATGCACAGCCGGTTTGTACACCAACTCGTGTGCAACTTATGACGGGAAAATATAACGTTAGAAATTATTTTAGTTTTGGCAGACTCAATAGAAACGAAATCACCTTTGGACATTTGTTGAAAGATGCAGGATACGCAACCGCCGTAGCCGGGAAATGGCAGTTGGGAAAGGAAAAAGATTCCCCGCAGCATTTTGGGTTTGATGAAGCTCTTCTCTGGCAGCACAGACTTCCCCGCACTGATAAAGATGGGCACGATACCCGGTTTTCCAATCCCACGCTTGAATTCAATGGCGAACCCCGAAAATTTACCAATGGCGAGTTCGGACCGGATATCCTGAGTGATTTTATTGTCGATTTTGTGGAAGAAAACAAGGAAGGCCCCTTTTTCGCTTATTACCCTATGGTTCTCACCCATTGTCCTTTTGTGCCTACCCCCGATTCGGATGATTATGATCACGAAGATCAGGGTTCTTTGACTTATAAAGGGGAAGCCAAATATTTTTCTGATATGGTTTCCTATACGGATAAACTGGTGGGAAAAATTGTAGCAAAGGTTGAAGAGTTAGGGATCAGCGATAACACACTCATCATTTTTACCGGCGACAATGGTACCGACCAACCCATAGTATCCATGTTCAGAGGCTGGGAATATCCCGCTGGAAAGCACAATACCATTGACAATGGAACTTGGGTCCCGTTGATCATGCGTTGGGATGAAACCATTGAACCAGGCAGGGAAAGTACCGATTTGATTGATTTCAGCGATTTCTTACCCACATTTTGCGAAATGGCAAACATTGAACTTCCTGCTGATTTTGTGACCGATGGTGTGAGTTTTCTTCCCCAGTTGCAGGGCAAAAAAGGAAACCCCAGAGAATGGATCTATTCCTGGTATTCCAAGTTTGCCAAATTGGAAGGATTAAAGGAGTTGGCCAGGGACAAGAAATATAAACTCTATGCCACAGGAGAGTTCTACAATGTAAAGGATGATTTCTTTGAGAAAAATCCTTTACCGTTGGATGAGCTTAACAGAGAAGAAAAGCGGGCATATAAAAAATTAAGCAAAGTATTGGATAAATACAGTGATGTTAAGGGTAAATAAAAAAAGCATTGCCTCAAATTATGGATAAAAAACTGTTAAACCTCAAGGGGTTAGTGGGGGGCTTTCAAAAATTAACTATGTCGTATCAACTGATAACAAAACAGAGAAGATTTGAAATTTGGTGGCAACAATGCTCAATTGATAGGGTAGTCTTAATATCCATTTCTCGTTTCCATAAACATAAACGAACAAAACAGATCACTTACATTTGCAATTGCTACCAATCTGACGAATGAAGTCTATAGCGTGGCAAGAAGACCCGCAGGCTTAAGACCGGGAATGCCAAGAGCATTTAACGGTGGTCTGATAGTTACCTTTTAGTTTGGGTTCATGAAGACAAACTGATACAATCCTTACTGTTTCAAAACAAGTACAAAAAAGAAATCGAATATTGAGTCCACTCTGAAAAGTAAATACCCTAGAAAGAAAATGAACACAGATTTTCCGAAAACAAGTTTTCGGAGTGGACTCAATATTCGATACAGATACTACTGGGTTGGAAGTAAATTGAAATACCTCCCATTTTACCCGCTTTCTATCAACTTCGCAAATTATGAGTTTATTTCAACTCTTCCAGGCTGATCACCCTTGGAGAGTTATAGAGTGCAGAAACCGATTCCGGTGTGTTTTCGCGCCAAATCCATTGTGCCCAGCACATAAACCAGGTCCATTGGGGCTGCTGTTCCAATATTTCAGGGGTGGGTAAAACGCCTACTTCGCCCAGTGCTATGGGTTTTCCGTCGGCGAGTTTCAGCAGATCGTCATGATGCGATTGTTTAAAATCGTTCTTGTAGATATCGGCAGCAAGCACATCCACGTATTCATTTCCGGGGTAAAAGAGATGGTAATCATATGCCTGATCGTCTTCCCAGTCGCGAGGTGCATTGGGGTTCCAAACCCATACCAGGTTGTTGAGTTGATGATGCTCGGTATATCTTTCATACATGATTTTCCATAGTTTTGCAAAACCTTCTGGTCCGGGTTTATTACCCCACCAGAACCAGATTCCGTTCATCTCATGGAAAGGGCGCCAGAGGACAGGCACGTTTTCGTCGCGCAATTTGATCAATCCTTGTGCAACCATATCCAACCGGTCAATGAACCGGTCGTAATATTCTGTTCCGGGTGTGGTAATCTGCTCCCATTGTTCGTCACTAACATCTAACCGGAGGCTACGGCGATGTCCCACGGTGTCAATGGGTCTTCCCATATGCGACATACCCGTTACGATCGCACCGTTCTGGTATTGCCGGATCACCTCCTCTATTCTGGTTTCCCAGTTGCGTCCGTTGCGCATTTCAAATCCGTAAACGGCCGGAGTTTTTCCCGTCCATGCAATCACCGTGTCTTGCGACCGTGTTAGTTCATGAGGGTAATTGTGTTGTCCGGATAAGGTTTTTTCACCCCTGATCTCATACAGATAGTTGACTAACTCAATGGATTCGGGGGATGCATCGGGGTTTACGTTTTTTATTTGCTCCTGACATGAGGAGAAAAAAATCATCAGAAAAACGGTAATAGAAATGAAGCGTGTTTTCATATTTTATTAATTTTTAGGTTTAAAAAGGTGATAAAATGAATCAGTCTACTCAAAAAAGGATACTGTCCACAAATTACACAAATTAGCATTGATTTTAATGTTAGATATTCAGACAATTAAAAGCATGGGATTTTTATGGATGTCACGAAAATTCGTTTTCGGAGTGCATTCATTAATTTTTGACAATAAATTGATATTTGCCACTTTCCACTTTTACTTCATGATATCCATTTTTCCATTCATAATATTTAACAAAATCCTGATCTGACAGATCATTGTTGTTTTCGGTGAGGGTGCTGTTCTCATCTCCAGGCAGAAAAACAGTGGCATGGCTACCCACAGGAACGGTAATATTCGTCGAGAATCGGTCATTTTCCTTTATCCAGTAAATACCTGCCTGCCCAAATGGTGTGTTGTTGAAGTATTTTACAAAAGTGAGGTCGCCTGCCGGTTGCGGACGGAAGATGATGTGTCGGTATCCGGGTTCTCCGGGGTCGGCGATCATACCGGCCAGTTTGCGGTAGAACCAGGCGATTCCTCCTCCAAACATAGGGTGATTGTGCGAACCGCTGGTATCCCAGTGTTCCCACATGGTAGTGGCGCCCAGTTCCAGCCAGCGTCCGTAGCCGGGTTCTTCTGTTTTGGTCATGGCTTCCCAGGCCAGATCATGCATTCCATGCTCAGAAAGGGTTTCGAAAAAGAACTGTGTACCGAAGATGCCAGTATCCAGATGTCCATCGTTGGCTTCAATGTCGGATCTCAAGGCTGAAATCACTCTGCTATACTGCTCCTCTGGTACTCCCATCACCAGAGCAAAGATGTTTCCTCCTGCTGGCCCGTAAGTCCCTTGTTCTGCATCAAAAAATCTTTTGTGAAATGCTTCTTTGGTGGTTTTGGCCAGGTTCATGTATCTTTTTGCTTCTCTTGTTTTTCCAAGGGCAGAAGCTGTTTTTGCTGTGAAATCGACGCTACGCCAAAAATAAAATGTATGCACCAGTTCATTGGGAGGCAGTTCACCGGGTGACACCCAGTCGCCCAGGTTAAACCATTTTAGTACATCGCCATCCCTGCCGGTTCTTTGCGAATGCATGATGCCCTCCTCATCCACCCAGGTTTGCATATAGCTGATATATTTCTTCATGGCAGGATAAGCATCTATGAGGATATCTTCGGAACCGTAATGCAGATAAAACTCCCACGGAATAATGCTAATGGCGGCACCCCATGCAACACCACCACCGCATCCCGGTTGCCATGGTGCACAATTGGGTACGTATCCTGTTTCGGTGACCTGTGCATCAATGATGTCGTGTATCCATTTCTGGTAAAAATTTCGGGCATCGTAATTATGCATCACAGTTATGCAGGCTACCTGTCCGTCGCCAGTGTAGGCAGAACGTTCCCGGTGAGGACAATCGCTTACAATGCCACCGTGCATGTTATCGGTTTGGGTACGTTTCCAAATCTTATTGATTTGATTAATCATAGGGTGGGATGTTTCGAACTGCGCAGATTCCTCAATCTCGGTATAAACTACTTCTGCTGTGATCTGTTCGGGATGGAGTACACCCGGATAGTTTAATACTTCCACCTGCCTGAATATAAACCAGTTGAACCGGGCAGCGTAACTTTCATTTCCTTTTCCGCTCAAAACATAACTGTTGTCGCCTGACCAGATGTTGCTCAGGTAGCGGATATCAATTTTATGTCCCTCTTCTCCTTCTATGCCGGTAAGTTTTACCCAGCCCGAGACTTCTTCACCAAAATCAACGATCCATCTGCCATCATACATTTTTTCTATCCTAACGGGTTTGAGTCTTTCCATTACCTTGTCGGTGTGGGCTGTATGGGCAACGAGGTCTCCTTCCGGTGCTTTTCGAAGGGTTGCATTTTGCCAGGCATCATCATCAAAACCGGGAGCGTTCCAACCGGGTTGTTCTTTTCGGGCATCGTAGTGTTCGCCGTAATAGACCATGTCCATCAGGATGGCACTTTCACTGGTTTTCCAGGTTTCATCGCTGATGATCACCTCTTCCGTTCCATCGGTATATTGAATGTGAAGTTGTGCAATGAAGCGGGGTGTGCCGTACCCTAACGCCCAAAACTTGGCCGGATTATAAAACCCGTTGCCCAGGATACTGCCAATGACATTCTCACCATTTTGAAGTTTACCTGTTACATTATAGGCCAGGTACATCACTTTGTATTGGATAAAATCGTCGGGTAGTGGAATGGGTTGATCCATCAGTCCCGGCCTTTTGCCATAGTTGGTTTGGTTCGGTACGAGCACATCATCACCCACTTTTTCGCCATTCACATAAAGTTCAAAATACCCAAGCCCTGTGGTGTAAACCACTGCTTTTTCAACGGTTTTGTTAATTGGGAATGACTTCCTGAGCATGGGAGCCGGGGGTGGCAGTTCATCGGGAAGGAAATCGCCCGGCCATCCTGGTTTGGGGAGCGGTTCTTCCCCCTGCCAGGGAGCGCCGATCCATTGTGCTTTCCAGTCGTTGGGGTTAAGTAGTCCCATATGCCAGAAAGCAGGTTCGCTCCAGGGCGATGGCACATCGTTTTTATCCCAAACCCTTACCTGCCAGTAGCAGTCCTGTCGTGAGACAAGTGTTTTTCCGGCATATTCAATCCGGTTGGATTGGTTTCCTGTTATTTTGCCGCTGTCCCACAGATCGGGGTTTTCCAGTTTTTCTACCGAAGAGGCCACCCGCACCTGCCAGGCGGTTTGGTATTGCCCATGCTCGTTGTCACTGGCTATATTCACCCATGATAAACGGGGTTGAAGGATATCTACCACTGTAGGATTTTTAGCGTATTCGCATTGCAGATCTGTGGGGGTGACTGTTGCTGAAAGAGGAAGAAACCAGGTGCATCCCAGCAAAATAAATAGATGTAAATTTTTCATATATAAAAGATTGTGTTTTTATAAATAATAACAAAACCCAAAGTTCCTTTTGCCTGCTTATTCGTACTCCCATTTCACCATCCACGGATCATTGGTTTCGCTTTGAAATTCTTTGAGTTTCTCCATGTATTTCTGCAGCAGATATCTATAGTCCTCAGCGGATGCCAGATTTCGGGTTTCGTGCGGATCATTTTGCATATCGTAGAGTTCAAATTCGGATCGGAACAGGTAATCGCGGATGGTTCGTTTGCCGAAAAGACTGGTCTCTTTCGCTGCCACTGATTGCCATGTAGAAGATTCCCAGAGATCGGAAGCATGGGGGTATTGCAATCCCGAAGCAATATTCCAGATGAGTTTGTATTGTCTGTCCTGCACCACGCGCATGGGGTAGTACATGGTAATTTCGTGAAATGTGTGGGATGCATAGATCTCATCAAATCCATCGGGGTTTCCTTCCAGGGCGGTCTTGAAGGATTTGCCATGAAATGTTTGATTCAGTGGTGGATAAAGCCACCAGGGGTAGTTTTCATCCTTTTCCGGTTTACCGGGAATGGAAAAATCTTCGGGAAGCAGGTTGATAATATCGAGCAGGGTAGGGGTGAGATCGACCCAGCTGATCATGGCATCGGAAACACTCCCTTTTTCTACAAGGGGTGGATAAGAGAGTAAAAAGGGTAGTCGCATAGCGGGATCGTACAGGTTGGTTTTGGCACCTGGAAAAGCAATGCCATTGTCAGACATAAAAATAACGATGGTGTTTTCCCATTTACCGGTCTCTTTTAGCACTTCAAAAAGTTTACCAAACCCCTGATCCATCCGATCAACAGACTGATAGTATTGCGCCAGTTCATCGCGGGTGGCTGGGTTGTCGGGCAGATAGTCGGGTACAATTACGTCTGCCGGGTTGTAGGTTCGTTTTTCGATGCCGGGATACGCTTCTCCCGGTGGTTTGTTTCCAAAGCGATCGGGTTTTGAAGGTACTTCTTCAGCAATTCCTCCTCCCCGGTGTGGGTCATCGGTACAGAAATACAGGAAGAACGGTTGCTGCGAGGATTCGATAAAAGATTTGCTGCGCAGGGCCATCTCGTACCCATTGCGTCCACTTCCAGGCATTACCGAATCAAAGGGATAAACCTGATCTGGTGCAATATGGAACTTTCCGATGCGGCCGGTTACGTAACCTTCATTTTTGAGTATTCGTGGCAGAGAGATCACGTTCTCATAGGTTTTGAAATGGTGAAAATCATGCGAATGGCCGTATTGCCCGTTGGCATGGTTGTGTAATCCGGTGAGGATGACCGACCGGCTGGCGCTGCATGAGGCCGAAGTGCAATAGGCATTGGTAAACCGCATCCCTTGCGATGCAAGGTAGTCGAGGTTTGGGGTGGGAATATTGGGATGGCCATATGCACCCAGGTCATCGCGACCCAGATCGTCTGCCACCATCACCACAATGTTGGGTAGCAATGGTCTTTCGGTATTTTCTTCTTTGCTTTGGCATCCTGAAAGTAAGAGGCCGGCGGCAGCTAATGCTGGAAAAAAATTATTCATTTGTTCAGGTATTTATAAAGTGATTTTAACATCATGCACCCCCGTGTCATTTACCCGGAAAACCAAATAGTTGCTCTCCCTGATTTTTTTTGTGGAATAGTCCACATGTTCCTGGTTCACTGTTACCGACGAGGCCTCTTTTTGTCCGGGTAATAAAAATTCCACTACCGTTTCTTTTGTGTTTCCCGTAAAACGAATGGTAAATTCATTGGATTTTGTTCTTTTGTACTGATAGCTGAGGTAGCCGCCTGAGCATTCGTATTTGGCTGTGGCAGATACTTCTTTTACTCCTGCCAGTTCCCATTTGGGTGAAAGTGAGACCTTGTCGAAGGCTAGTCCTTTATTGTGAATACCGGTCATCCCCTCCGTAAGGGCTTTGAATACATGTGCAGCGCCCCAATGCTTTGGGATGGTGCTAAAAATAGAAGGTTGCAGGAAGTGCTCTGCATCGCTCAGGGTGATGCCAAATACTGCCCAGTTGGTTTTTTCAGGGTTATGGAAATGGAAACTTTTAATGGTTTTATCAGGATGAGGATTGTTCATCCCAAATACATAATTACCCACCTCTTTTACTTTGGTAGAGGGGCCTTTCCATGCAATTTGTGTAGAAGGAATTCCTTTTTTGTCAACAGGAAGTGTGGGATACCAGAAGTGTCCCACTTCATATCCGGTGCGAATCAATTTATTGGATTGTGTGCCATCTGCATATTCAATGGTAAAAATACCCGCCAGGGTAGAAGCATCTGAAACATGCAGCAGATAGATAGATTTGGCAGTACTGTCAACAGGTATTTCCACTATACCCTTGTTTTCTCTGGCATTGTTTACCACCAGGCATGCCTTCCGTTGATGAGAAGAAGGGTTTAACACCTCAAACTGTATTCCCTGAAAATGGTTTTTTCCAACGGGTAGATTTCGGAAATCGGCAATTTCTCCACCCGGCCAGTTTACAGGGTTACTGCTGCCATCTGCTCTCAGGTCTGTATTTGCAATATCCTTTAACGGAAGTGTGGTAAAATTTCGTTTGGGTTCTTCGGGCATGGCACCTTTATAGCATCCTTCCAGTAAAAATCCGGATCGCAGGGCCAGAAGTCTTAGTCTTTCCAGGATATCGACGGCATATTCTTCAAAACCATTTTGGAAGGCACCCAATGCCAGATCGCCGGCCAGTATAGGGCTTACTCCGCCGTTCATGTATTCCCATTTTGATGCCGTCCATCCACGCTCAAAAGGAGGGTAGCACATATACCATTCACCCGGCGAGGAATCGGGCATCTCATCCTTTATTTGCTGGTAGGTTTGTATGATGGCGGCACTTTTTTCATGATCCAGTCCGCGAATCAGGGCCATCGCGTTGCTCAGGGTAACTTGTTTCTCCTGATCTACCCCGAAATCAAAATCACGATTTTTATTGAGTGGATACCAATGCAGGTAATGAGTGCCGCGCCATGAAAGATCATTGAGTCTTTTCCATATCCCATCTCCTTTTTTACGCATTGCCATTGCCTTGTCTTTCCTTCCGGTAGTTTCAAGCATTTCTGCCAGCAGATGACATGCATTGGCCATACAGGTATTGTCGCCATACATTATTCCGAAATGGGTTCGGTCGATATTAACAGCCATGTAATCTGCTCCTGAACCTGTTATCTCCACATCGTATTGCGACTGAAAATCCCACCGGTCAATGGTGTAGGGTCGTTTGAGTAACTGCACTTCTTCCGACCAGTAATAAGGCGAGGAGGTGGCAAAATCTACTGCTTTGATGGCATTATCCAGTTTTTCCTCCATCCATGGAGTGTCGCCAGTTGCTTTCCATGCGTAGTATAACCCCTCTATGAATGTATGCTCTCCCATGTTTTCCACGGGTACACGGACGAAAATGGCCGTGGATTTTGGATCTTCTTGCCTGTAAACAAACCCGCCGTAATCAAAACGTTGCTCCCAGAAACTCTGAATATCAGGATAGGGATGCTTGTAATTGTCCCATATCAAACCATCCTGGCGCTGACCATCAGCGTAAAGATCAATGCCTGTTTTTACATCAGGTCTGAAATATTTCAGTCCTTCGGCAACAAATACATGATCCTGAAACCAACTTGAATAATATGTATAGTAGCGGTTGTTGTAGCGTACGGTGCTACCGTTGCCATAATGGGATTTTGTAAGTGTTTCGAAAAGAATATTGAACAGTTCGGAAAACCGACCGGTATCTTCTTTCAGACTGGTTTGGCAATCTACAGGGAAAACCGCCCAGTCTGTTAGATGGTTTTTTCTGTCATAAAGTGCAATGGTATGGTATCCGAGAGCGCCACCCACCGTGAAATTGAATTCTGCTCCCTGCATCAGTGTTTGGTAGATATTTCCCTGTCCGTCGCGTATTTTTATGGTATAGCGTGTTGGTAATTCATCCACCTTAAATGTTAAATTTTCAAGCGGATGATAATATTTGCGGGATTGAGGATGGGGAACTTTGATGGATTTTCCCGAGTATAATTCTGCTTCTTCCATGGCAGATTCAGCAAATAATCCTGATACACCGATACCCGCCAGACTGCCTGCAACTGCAGTTTTTTTTATAAATTCTCTTCTGTGTAAGTTCATCGCATTTTGAGTTGAGTGTGAAAAAGATATAATTTGGTATGGTTAGGTTTTTTTTTATGGTTTCATTGTTTCATGGTTTTTGGTTTGATTTATTTGTCAGTTGTTACTTTCTATTTTTTACTTATCCCTTTTTATTTCTCAATAAATAATTGCTTCATTATCGAATTTTAATGTCTCTGCCACAGTTCATCTGCACCTGATCCAGTGCCATACCAATAAACATGGGGTACGACCAGCTGCGGTAACGTTTCCAGACGGTGCCGGCGTATTGGGGCATGATTTCGTTGTCGATGGCCGGGAGCAGGGGTGCTGCTTTGGTGCCTGTGCGTCGCAGACTGATAGCAGCCTGTAAAACAACGGGCTCATTGCTGGTTTTCAGGATTCTTTCAAGGGTTTTTAGTCCTTCTTCACTTTCATATCGTTTCACCAGAATTTCGGCTGCCATAGTGGCTACGCTGTGTGATGGGTCGTTGAGAAGACCGGTTATTAATTGCTTCAAAAGGTCGATATTTCCTTCCCAGGCATCCACACCTACCAGTGCCCAATACCTTACCATGCTGTTGGGCGATTTTAGGGGTTCTGCAAACTCCGATAATTGATTTGATTTTCCAACCATTTCGGCGGTTTGAAGAATTTGCTCCATCAATTCGCGGGGCATTTGCCGCACAGCTTCGTATACGCTGGTACTCTCCAATCGCGCCATCTCCATATATTCCCCTTCATTAAAGAGACCCGTATCGTGATGGTCGAGCATCCATTGATGCATCAGCCGACGCATGGTTTTTATTCTTTCCCGGTGGGTGGGCTCGTTGATGAGGTTGTTTTGCTCAAAAGAATCATTTTCCAAATCAAAAAGTTGCTCTGCCGGTTTGGCAGCAAACCAGTCAAGGGTAGCAGGAGGGAGGCTTTCCAACGCTTTCAGACGGTGAATCTCTTCATAGCTTCCCTGTTTTTGTGGTCCAAAGATTACGGCATTTTGATAATAGGGCAACTGTGGCATAAAATGCCGGACATAGATGTACCGACCATCAAAAACCGACCTCGACATCTCATAGCAATCATCTGCACGGTCTCGGTACCCAAAAGTATATTCCTTTTGTTTGGCATCACTGCCCAGAAAATTACTGCCTTCCATCATTTCCGGTATTTCGCCGCCAGCCAAGGTAATGGTTGTAGGCGCAAAGTCAACAAAACCTATCAGTTGGTCACTTACCTTTGCATCCAGGTCTTCAATCCAATGTTTATACTTATCGGGGACATGCAGCAGGAAAGGTACCTGTAACCCGGCATTGTTGAGCCAGCGCTTATGCCCCGGCAACCCTGTTCCGTGATCGGAAAAGATGAAAACAATGGTATTGTCATACAAGCCATCTTCTTTCAATTGATCAAGCAACTTCCCCACTTCCTGGTCAAAAACACTAAGCAGATCGTATTTATGTGCCCATATCTCCCTCATTTTTGGGCTGTCGGGCAGGTAAGGTGGCAATGTTGCCAATGACGGGTCATGATGTTGCTCCAGCGATTTTGTATCGTTGGTATCCAGCCGGTTGGTGGGGCCTTCATGCGTCATCATGAAATTGAAAACGCTGAAAAAAGGTTGTCCTTCTGCACGGTTGCGCCAGTGTGCTTCTCTGCTGCTTTCATTCCAGCGGCCTTCATGGCTGAAGTTGTAGTCTGTTTTCAAATTGTTGGTGGTATAATAGCCTGCCTCACGCAGCACTTCGGGCAGTATTTTCATCTCTTCCGGCACCGGAATATCCGACCTCAGATGCTGTGTCCCCAGCGATGTGGCATACATGCCAGTAATAAGCGTAGATCGTGCCGGTGCACAAATGGGTGCATTGGAGGAGGCGTTGGTAAACATGATGGCGTTTTCGGCAAATGCATCCAGGTTGGGTGTATGAGCGTATTCATCGCCATAACAACCATAAATAGGACTCAGGTCTTCATGACTGATCCACAGGATATTGGGTGGATCGGGTTCTTTTTCTGTAATACCGCAGGCGACTAAACTAAGAGCGGCGGGGATGATGAGTTTTTTCATGGTTTTGTGTTTTGTGTTTTGTGTTTAGCGTTGTTAAAAAGCTCCCTTTGTCAGTTAGAAGCTGACCATAAGAAGGTAACTGATCATTATAATCGAAGAAAGTGTTCATATTTGCTTCAAGGTTCTTTGCCTTATCCAGATACAATTGAGATTTTTCGCCTTCAGTAATGGCTGAGAGCATCATGTAGTTGGAGTAATTGAGCAGGTTTATGTAATTGTCGTAAGAGCGTACAATGGTCTCATCTTTATAGTCGGAACCCCATTTAAAGGTAGGAGCACCGGTGGCATCATCCCACCCATCACCATGACTGCCGGTAAGGGGAGTTTCACAATAATAATAGCGACCAAATAATCCTTTATCTTCATCATAGCAATACGCTTCCATCCATTGCATAGCTTCTTCCAGCACTGCAAGATATTCACCCTTTATGTATGTATCATCTCCCGATTGCGACCAATAGTTGAATGCAGGCCATAGCACATAAAACAAGCCGTCCTCTTCCCATTTGCTGATAGGCCCACCCATCAGCTGCCCGAAAAAACGACCCGAAGGTTCCTCGGTACTAACGTTGGGATTGAGCAGAGCAAATTTTACCTGATCTTCCAGCACATCGAGCCAGCCTGCATAGGAAAGGTGTGCGGTATTCATTCCGCCATCGCGATACCAAAGCAGGTAATAGATGTACTGATTGGTGGAACGCATAAACCCATCGAAGTCCTGCATGGATAATGCGAACCGCTTGTTAAGATCGAGCATAGCCTGCATCAGGGGTCGATCTCTGAGTTCAAAATTACCAAATCTTATATCGCTGTTGATCTGCTCTTCATTGGCTGATAAAATGGTTTTCAGATCGTGACTGGCAATTTCTTTGATCAATTTACCGATCTGCTCTTCTTTTATCTCAGATCCAATAACAAGAAACTGCCCCGGTTTCATGTGGGCACGTGTATGAATACTCCGGCAGTCATCAGTATAACGTTGTTGTTGAAAATAACCCTTGCCTGGGCTTAACACTGCGGCCGACTGAAAACCGCGACCGCGACTATCGTGATTGAAAATAAATTCTTTAGGTGTGCGGCTTATTTCTTCTCCATAGATTTTAAAATCAACCAGTCCATCTTTCTCAAACCATACCAAAACCGCAGGTTCTTCGTAAACCTGTGAAATATGTAATACCTGCTCGCCGAAAAAGAGTTTGCTATGAAAAGGATCCCATTGACAACTGTCATATTCATTCAGGTTTAAACCTGGCAGCAAAATGCGATCAAAAATGCGTGTGTGATCGTCCCGATTCGACCAGTTTTTATCTACGTAAGAAAATGACTTGCCTGCTTGTGGACTGATCCAAAGCTGCAATGCACCTCTGTCAACACAGTATTCAATGCGAATACCTCTTCGGTTTTGCATCAGGATAAAGGTTTCAGGATAAGAAACACCATATTGCGATGCGTTGATACTAAGAAGATCCTGATCAGATCTCATATGACCCATGGCATCCGCTGTAGATTTGCTCGTGTTGCCTGCTGGTTCTGTGTTGCATGAAAAGATCAGGATAGAAATGCTGAAGAAGATTGTGATGATAAGAATGTTGGTTTTCATAAAATCAGGATAAGATTAGAGTTGGGAGTAAAGAAACATTGAGACGATCGATGAAAAAAAAGTAGTTGGATTTTTAGTCAGGGATTTTTGATAGAAAAGTATTGTCATCCTACTGTTTGAAATAATTACAAAATTGAATGATAAAAAAATTAGTATTTGCAATAATACGCTTTTTTTGATATTCGTGCAAACGTTTCCGCAAAATTTTATTCACATCAAAAACTGTTTTGTTGAATGCCTGATCAGAATAATATTAAACCCTTGAATAATTGCAGAAAAACGTTCGTTCAAAGCTTTAGTCATTCAAAAAACATTGGTTGGATAAAGGCCAACAGAATATAGGGGCGAAAGGCAAGATCTTGGTTTTTAGTTTCCGGGAGATATTTAATTGAATAAAAATTTCACATATTTTAAAGCCCCCCCTTTTAATTTTCAAACCAGTTTACCCCTTCTTCAATCATTTCCTTTCGGAGAGAAAGCATGGTTCTTTTCATTTGTTCAACTCTTTCGGGGTATTGATTCGCAAGGTTTTGGGTTTGACCGGGGTCATTTTTCACATGATGTAACCTGAAAAACCCTGGTTCCTGCATAGGTATCACGTCTTGATGTCCTTTCTGGAATCCCCACTGTGCCCAACGGGGCTCACCTTCGGCAGGTTTGAACTTTGCGTACTCTTTTATATCAAAATCATAAGTATAATCATATGGTTCTTCATAACCCGTAAGCAGCCAATCTCCCTGACGAAGAACACAGATGGGATCATGAAAATAGCGGTAGAAGAAAATGGGTTTTTCTCTTTCAAAAGAAGTTTGTGGACTTTCCAGTACAGGCAAAAGTGAAACACCATCCATCATACGGTTTTCAGGAAGGTTAGCACCCGTAAGTTTAGCAAGGGTGGGTAAAACATCAGTAAAACTGCCGGTAGCATCACTAATAAAACCATCGGAGAGTGTTCCGGGCCAATGTGCGATAAACGGGATTTTTACTCCGCCTTCAAGGTTCAGGGTTTTTTCACCCTTCAGCGGAAGGTTAGAGTATTGTTCCTGAGAACCGTTGTCGGATGTAAAAATCACCAGGGTATTTTCATTTATGCCCTGTAGTTCAAGGTAATCTATTAGTCTTCCCACGGCAGCATCCATGTTTTCAATGCTCCCGTAATAATCCTGCCGGTAGGTATGACGGGAGGTAAATTTCTCAGGAGCAGCGCAAACGGTATGGGGTTCGTGAAACCATATGTTGATATAAAATGGATACTCTGTTTCTTTTTGGTTGCTGATCCACTCAAGTGCTTCATCCACTACCAGATGGGAGGCATATCCTTCCATTGGGCCTGTTTCTTCTCCATTTCTGATAAAATTCACAGGATCTTTATGAGAAGGTTCTGCATTGTTTTTTGTGTAAAATCCTACATCATACCCTTGCTCAAGCGGACCAGGTTGATTGGCAAAGTTTGCTGTGAGGTGCCATTTGCCAAAATGGGCAGTTTCGTAATTTTGCTCTTTGAGGATTTCAGCAAGCGTAATTTCTTCACTGCGCAGATGCATCGGCGAATTATTGGGTATCCAGTTATAAATACCCACCCGGGTAGCATTTCTACCTGTAAGCAAGGCTGCCCTGGAGGGGGAACAAACCGCTGCTCCGCTGTAAAAATCGGTAAATGCAATACCCTGTTCAGCTAATTGATCTATATGAGGTGTTTGGCAAGTAGGTGGGGTGGGTACATCGAATGTGTGCATTTTACGATAGAAACTCAGGTCATTGTAACCCAGATCATCAGCCATTATCAGGATAATATTGGGATTTTCCCTTCCTTGTTCTTGTTGCATACAACTGGTGAATGACAGCAATGAAAGACCCACTAAAATTCCTGAGGTATTTCTTGAAGTGTTAATGCTTGAATGCTTCATAAGGGTGTCTTTTGATAATCGGTGAAAGTTTCCGATCAGGATGATTGCTAATAATTTTAAAAAAATACAAAGTGTAAAAATAAGAAAAGTATAATCATCACAAAAGCTATTTTATCGCTCAAACACCCGTCTTTTTATTCCACAATTCAATCTGTTCTCTGGTGCAATAGCGCACATTTTCGCGGATGGCCATCTCTACCACCATTTCTCTGTTGCCACAGAGTTCTTGCCTGTCTGATCCCAGGGGCATCAAAATGATCTGATTGCGTTTGATCAGCCCGGGATACAGAAAAGAGGTCTGTATCTCCTGCCAGTCTTTTTCCTGCGCTATAACGAATTTAAACCAGGCGTTGGGTAGTGAGGCCAGGTGTTCGATTATTTTGGGACGATAGCGCAGTTTGTCGGGATTACCGCTGTGCCATAGTTTAGGGCTGTTGTTCCATACATCTATCAGTTCAGTAAATGCAGGTGTTGGCATAAGTGTGCATTCGTTCTCAATTTCGGTATAGGGTTTAAAACCGTATCGCTTTATAAACTCCTGCAAAAAAGCGGTCAGACCTTTTTGCTGTTTTACCGGGCTGCCCCCCGTGAGAACCAGGTGTTGTCCGTTTTTCAGTTTATCAACCAGGTTGGTTGCGTCAATCATATCAAAAAGTTCAGAAAAAGCATAAGGGTTTCCTGCCCTCCAAACGGCTTTTGTGTCGCACCACCAGCAATTTTGCGTGCAATGTTGCACACGTAGAAAAGCAGCAGGTTGCCCGATGTTAATCCCTTCGCCCTGTATCGTATCATAAAAAAATTCTGCTATTTCCAGAAAAGGTTCGTTTTCGGGTTTTGATTTTTGAAAATCAGGATTAGAAGAGATGATGGTTTTGATGTAATGCATGAATATTCAGGTGTTTTAATTTTTTGTCAGTTTCTCGATTGGTTTGTATTTTCGCCAATATACCCTTTGAGAACAAGAGATGATGCAGGAATGTTTTGTGTTTGCGATGGATTTGGGGTAGGGGACAGGGCATGTGCAGGGACAGGACATGTGTAGGGACAGGGCATGCCCTGTCCCTACATGAGCCGACCAAACCACCCAATTACCCACCACCATAGCTACCTGTTGATCATTTAGCGCCGCAATCGGTAGGTTTTGTTTAAACTGTTGCCGTTTGCGTATTTTGAACCGGGATTGAGGATACCACTGAAAGGATTAACCAACTCTACGATTCCCCAAAAACCCAAATACCAAAACAAAAAAATCCCTATCTTTGTATTTAAATACCCTGTATTATGATTGCCAATCCACAGAAAAACAAATATTTAGACCCTAAAAACGACCTTACCTTCCGCAGGATCTTCGGGGAGCACCCACATATCATAAAAAGTTTTCTGAATGCTGTTTTGCCTCTCGACCCAGAGCAATACATTGAGAGCGTCGAATATCTCCAACCTGAGCTGATACCTGAACTTCCCAGTCTGAAACGATCAGTAGTAGATGTGCATTGCACCGACAACAGAGGGCGGTACTTTATCGTAGAGATGCAAATGTACTGGACAAGTGCTTTCAAACAACGAATGCTTTTTAATACCGGAAAAGCCTACGTAAAGCAACTCCAGGGCGGCGGTAAATACAGAGAGTTAAAACCGGTTTATGGTCTGAGTCTGGTTGATGATATTT
>CAZPVB010000042.1:0-22716 GCA_964589855.1 uncultured Bacteroidales bacterium | reverse complement strand
ACACCCAGGAGATATCAGAAGAACTTTTAGAGGTGGAAGAGATTGCCGAAGCGCTTGAGTATGTGAGTTCAGCATCTTTTACCGAAAAAGAATTGCTGTATTACGAAAAATACTGGGATGCCATTCGTGTGGAAAAAGCCGCTCTGGAGGAACTTAAATCCCTGAATAAAAACATAACAGAGAAATACCTGAATCTCACGGAAGAAAATTTTGCTACGCTGCAAAGATTAGAGGAAGAGATAAGGCAGAGAGAGCAGGCACAACAAGAAAGAGAGCAGGCACAACAAGAAAGAGAGCAGGCACAACAAGAAAAGGAGAAAGCACAACAAGAAAAAGAGCAGGCACAACAAGAAAAACAGAAAGCGCTAAAACGAGAAAAGAAAATACAAACCCAACTAACCCAGGCCGTCAAACGCATGGTTGCAAAAGGTCTTAACCCTGAAGAAATAGCAGATATCCTTGAAATTACCCAGGAGGAGGTCAGAAGGTTGATGTATTAGGGAAATAATAGCAATATCCGTACATGTTTGATCCCACAATATCATAATTGAAACGAATGATTGTTACAAACAATATAGGTAGCGTTTATCTTTTAAATCTTGCAACCTCAACTTTTCTCTCAACCTCTCCCTCAACCTCAGTTATTTTACCATCTACCCTCTCCTTTTTTGCCTTCTTTTACTGATACCTGAAGGGCATTTGCAAAATCATTCCAGTAATTTTCAGCAGTACTTCTGTCGATTTTTCCGTCAAATACCAGCGCTCTGTATTTCAGTATGTAGGTTTGTTCGGGTTGCAGCGGCCAGGATGTATTGCGGGTGGGAGAGAAGTTAATAAAAACATCCCCGCGTCCTCCACCGGCATCTGAAGGCCATACCCTGAGAGGCTCCGGATGGTTGAAGTTACTGGTATGCCCCATCATCAAAATACCCGCTTCTCCTTTAGGAGTTTCGCCGGTGATGATGCACCAACGGGCACGTTGTCCATCAGCCTGATCGCGGTCAAGTCCTTCAGACGTTACAAATTCAGATGTTTCGTTATTCCATCCTTCATTGCCCCTGAAAACAAAACCTCCATAGCGGTATTCTTCCAGTGTTATCGATTCTTCTGGAGTGATATGAAATTCAAACTCAATCAAAAACATATCCTCCTCCAGGTTAAAAGTACGGATGATATGTCGTTCGGTCATTGCCAGGGTTTGTTTTGTAGATTCCGGCCAGGCAATGTGATGGTGTATTGCTTCCATTTCTGCCAGAACAGGTCCCTGCTCTATTGTTTCTATGCCTATATGTTTTACAGTACCTTCCATCTTTTTCAGGTTCCAGAAATCGACTGTTTCACCACGAAAAGTGGTTTTCGTCCATGGATTCCATATTCCGTAGTGATGCATGTGATCTACCGGTTGAATGTTGGTAAGCACAGCTCCATTGGGTGCATACAGTGGATGTATAAATCCACTGCGCTTGTATGCCTGGTCGGCACCTTCCGGTGGATAAACGGTGCCGGCATTATAGGTCAGTATTTTTTGACCGTTTTTGCTGAACACGTGTTTTTCAGGACCCCCGGTTACAGACATGCCCGGAGTTTTTGCTTTTGGCTCCTGTGGTTTCAATTGAAAGGTGAGGGTAGTGTTTGCAGGCATATCCACGGGTGTTTGAAACCATAGTGTATTTTCTTTGCTGCCGCTGATCTGAAAAGGCACGGGTATAAGTTCGTCTTCTGAAACGAGGTGTAGTGATACCGCCCTGGATCTGAGATTGGAAAATTTACGCAGTGGCACCCGTACGACCGATTGTTTCCGGGGTGTGGCGCCTGATGATATCGTGATGGTATGAAAGGGTGGTTCGCTGTTGTATTTTTCAAATCGCGCCAGGGTATCCATGCTTTCATTCATGAAAAGAAGTGTGTCCTCATTGATACTATAGCGGTTGGTCTCCCTCAATACGTCTATCAATAGTGTCTCCACCTCCATTTCCGAACAGAGCATTTTGGTGGCGCCAATATTTTCAAAACTTATTTTGTTGTGGGGCTTCAGGTTTAGGGATCCGAAAATATTATTACACCCTCCGTTTCCGCTCAATACACCATTATAACCATTGAGATTGATCATGGGGGTTTTGTTGAGCTCTTTATTGCCGGGAACAGGCTGGTCGTTGATTGTGGTGAGTATCCATTGATTCACGGATAGCGCGCGAGGAGTTTTTGCCAAAATATACATATTTTCCAGATCGCCCTCAATTTTTTTTCCTTTCAGGTCATGTTGGCGTAAAAAGTTTTCGCCAACAAAATATACCGTTGGAAGAGAGTCAGTGTTGTTTTCTATCTGAAGGGCAATGGTATTGCCTTGCTCATCCCAGTCAAAAGTGCCCCGGTGTTCATAGTATTGATCATTTTTTCCCGCATACCGCCACTGGTAAATATACGTATGGTCATCGTTGAGTATCATGGTAGCGTTGATGCCTTCGCAATCGGCACAGGGTAGTTTCCCGTGATAAAAACCTGCCCAGTCTAAGGAATTGCGACTATTACTTTTATCCGGTTGATTGACAGAACCTGAGGATTGCTGATTTTTGCAGCTGATCATGACAACTGAGATCAGCAAACCGCTCATTATGAAAAGTATCTTTGGAATACGCATGTTGAAGTTTTTTGGTTTTATACGAAGATAGGACAATGCGGTTATTTCTGAAAGGAAAAAGTAAAAAAGTGTTGAGGATTTTTTTTATTACAACTTTAGGGTTTGGTGTTTCTTTGGCGACATGGGTTTTTACGCTAAGTCAGGAGTTCTGAAATTTTTAATTTCGTCAAAAGAAGTATTGAAAAGAACGAACATAAAACTGTTTTTTTCTTTGTTCATCTGGTAAATGGATTGGTTGGTCTGGCTGCTTATTCATTGTCTCCATTTTGTCCGTCTTCCTCTTCCTCCTCCTCTTCCTGGTAATATTGGTAGGCACCAATGTCAACGCTGTCAGTACGGTTTCGTCCTAAAATATCCAGAGGTACTTCCAAAGCAATGTCCTTGCTGCCCTTTTTTCTGGCGGGGCTGTCATTTCGCAGCCGGTAGTTGTTATCCCGTGCTTCTACGAAACGGGGTTGTTCATTGGTTAAACTGTTGATGAATTGTTCGGAGAACTGATTGTGAAAGGAGGTTCTTACAAGGCAATGGTCGAACACAAAACCGGGGTTGCTGTTATCAGGATACAGATCGAGTGATATTTCCTCGGTTAAACTACCGTATATGATGGAATTGCCAAAGTATATCTGTTCAAAGTCTCTCACTTGCACGGTACCGGCAGTATCAACATAATAATTATTGAATGCCAGGGAAGGAGTTTGCCTGATGGTTCCGGGAAGACTGTAATAATTACCAACAGTTATATGCCTGAAGTTGTAGTTGCCGCCCAGCATCATGTTGATGGCACTAACACCACAATTGGCAACTACCAGGTTGGTTGCTTCCACCCATGCTCCTCTAAGTTCCAGTCCGGTTTGATCCATATTTTTGATGATGGTGTTATGCATCCGCAGGGTAGGTTCGGTAAAACTACCAATGGAATCCATGATAACCCCATAGGTAGCATTTTTGATCACGGCATTTTCAATGCTGTGGTTGGTGCTTCCTGCTGTAAGCCAAATGTAACCCCACTGACCCGGCAAATCAGAATAATCACTCTCCAGCCGGTTGCCCTGTAAAAAAACAGGTTCTTCTGCTGTGCCTTCAATTTTAAGACTTGATCGATCCAGAAATATCATTGCAGAGTTGTTGTGAAAGTGAACCTGCGATCCCTGATCGATGGTCAAAGATGCCTGAGGAGCAATTACTACGAGACCGTAAACAACCCAGGGTTTTATGCCAGACCACGTTGTGTGGCTGGTTATAAGATGATAATCAATGTCATTGACCGTATCAGAGAAATTGGGTCTTATAAAATTGGCATCCTGCCCCCAGGCCACAAGTTTGACGTCCTGTATATTATTGTTGACATAAAAAACCACGCTGTCTGAAATAACCAATGGCAGATCTTCACCCACCGGATCAACGGTAACCTCCACAAATATGTAAATACTGTCATTGGCACCAACTTCAAGATCAGTAATACGTGTGCCGCTATTGCCACTGGCATTGATACGAAAGAAAGAGCTGTTTCCTCCTGCCAGGCGGATGTCAGATATTATCACATCAGAAGAGTGCCTGTTATACACCTTAAAATACCGGGTGGAAGACCCTATGGTAGTAAAAACCGTGTCGAAAAGCAATGAATCGGCAGAAAAAGAAAGTTTTACCGAAGGTGAAGTATCAAAATTATCTTTGCGGCAGGATTGAAATTGCAATGCCAAAAGCAAGATGATCAGAGATGCCAGAACAGGGAAAAGATTTCTCATATAAAATTGTCAAAAAAAATACGGGGTTGTTCAAATAAAATATTTGAAACACGCAAAATTAGGTTAATTTTGCACACAAAAAAAATGAAGGTATAGTTATCAACAATTTTGGTTGAAATTTATTGTACCCGTTTTCCATTAGAAATCATAAACAAATAATAAATTAAGCATGAAGAACAATAAGACAGATCAAGGCGAAAAGAATATCGTTGCTGTTGAGGAAGCATTAAGTAAAAGTGAACAGTTTATTGAAAAGAATCAAAACCTGCTTATCGGTGTTATTGCGTTTATCGTTTTGATCATAGCCGGTTATATTGGTTTCAACCGGTTTATCATTGAACCGCGCGAGCAAGAAGCCAGTCAGGAGATGTTCATGGCAGAAAGGTACTTTGAGCAGGATAGTTTGCAACTGGCACTGGAAGGAGATGGCGCACACCTGGGTTTTCTTGATATAATTTCTGAGTATAAAATGACCCGATCCGCGAACCTGGCCCGTTACTATGCAGGCGTTTCCTATCTGAATCTGGGGGAATATGACGAAGCGATCAAACACCTGGAAAAATACAATAGAAAAGATGAACTCGTTGCACCCATGGCATTGGGTGCCCTTGGCGACGCCCATTTGCAGTTAGGTGATATGGAAAAAGCAGCCGATTACTACGATAAGGCTTCCGACCATTATGCCAACCCGCTTACTGCACCTGCTTTTTTAATGAAACTTGCAATGGTTCATGAATTACAGGGAAACTATCAAAAAGCGGTAGACGCTTATGAACGCATACAAAAAGATTTTCCCAATACCAATGAAGGAAGAAACATTGAACGTTATATCTCAAGAGCACAAGCTCGTATTAATTCCTGAACGGTTTGATGATCGATTGCCGGAAAGCAACGGCGGCTTTGTTTTTCCCGTCTTCATAGCAGTTTTCTGAGAAAAGTAAACTTCTTTTTTAGTCATTATAATCTTCTGACCTGCCATTTTTTCACCTGGTACATTTAAAAACTATATTATTACAGCATAATGGATAAAAAAAAGAAAAATCTTTCGGAGCATGATTTGAACGCCGTGCCCGATGCTTCTGAAATGAAGTTTGGCATCGTGGTTTCAGAGTGGAATGATGAAATAACTTTTGCTTTGCGCGATGGAGCCATTGATTTTTTGAAAGAACACGGTGCAAAAGATATTTATATAGATGTTCATTATGTTCCGGGTAGCTTTGAGTTGCCTCTCGGAGCAAAATTTCTTTCTCAGACTCAGCGATACGATGCAGTAATTTGTCTGGGCTGTGTTATACAAGGTGAAACCCGGCATTTTGAATTTATTTGTAATGCAGTAGCAGATGGCATTACCAGGGTAGGTCTTGATTATGATCTTCCGGTAGTATTTGGTGTACTTACACCCAATAACTGGGAGCAGGCGAAAGACAGGGCAGGAGGGAAGCACGGGAATAAAGGCGACGAGGCTGCTGTTACTGCCATAAAAATGGTGCATCTCAAAAACGCTGTTAAGTAAGTTTATTTGAAGATTTTCTGTTTAAAAGGGAGTGCTTTTGTTTCTGTAATCAAAGAATGATACATAAATATTCCTGAATAATTTATTGCCTGCGTGTGTCGGTAAATCTGGCACGATAAATAAAATCCTGTTTTGGATCTTTTTGCCGTGCTGCAAAATTATAATCATCTGCGTGTGTGTAAATACTATTGTTATGGCTCGGTTCATATCTGTTTACCGTTGAAATGTTTTGGTGTTTTTACAGGAAGGTAATAATGGGGTAATAATACAATATTGGTTTTTATCAATGAAATCAAATGTTCTATTTCAGGATTCAAATATTTTACAATTAGAATGGAAAAAAAAGACATGCGTATCGTTTTTATGGGCACACCTGAAATGGCAGTAGCATCTCTTGAAAAAATACTTCAAAGCGGTTATCGGGTTGTAGCAGTAGTTACCGCACCCGATAAACCTGCTGGCAGGGGAAGAAAGATTGCTGCCTCTGCAGTAAAAAAGTTTGCCATGGAAAATGGAATCAAGGTGCTACAACCAGATAATCTGAAATCACCGGAATTTACAGACCAGCTAAAATCCGAAAAACCTGATGTAATGGTCGTGGTCGCTTTTCGCATGCTCCCAAAGGAGGTGTGGAAACTGTCCACCAAAGGAACTTTTAATTTACATGCCTCTTTATTGCCTCAATACCGGGGCGCTGCACCGATCAACAGAGCCATCATGAATGGTGAAACCAAAACGGGTGTTACTACCTTTTTTCTGGATGAAAAAATCGACACCGGAAAGATTATAGACAAACGTGAAACTTCCATTGGTGACCGTGAAACTGCCGGCGAATTGCACGACAGACTCAAAGTGCTGGGTGCCGGACTTGTGGTTGACACTTTGGAAATGATACGAAATGAAAACGTAGAGACTACAGATCAGGAGAAGTTAATCGCTCAGACCAACAGGGAGCAACTTAAAAAAGCACCCAAAATATTCAAAGAAGATTGTAAAATTGATTGGAATAATGATGTGAAAGACGTTTTTAATCACATAAGGGGTCTTAATCCTTATCCGGGAGCTTTTACAGAAATTCATGAAGGTAAAGATGAACCCTTTATCCTGAAAATCTTTGAATGCAATTATGAGTATGCTCAATCAGCCACATTGCCGGGAGAATTGCTTACAGATAACAAAAACTATCTGAAAATGGCTTGCCGGAATGGTTTTATTGACATAAAAAGCCTGCAGGCAGCTGGAAAAAGACGTATGAGCACTGTTGATTTTCTTCGCGGATTCACTTTTTAACAGGGGTTTCCCACACATTTCTCTGGAGTATATTACTCCAGAATACCAGTAAAACCGAGCATTTTGAGTGTAAGTTATTAACAAAACCCCGTTTTTTTCAACAAAATCAGTACTTTTCGCAGAATTAACTTGGTTTTTTTTATAAATAACCTATATTTGCAATGGTTAAAGGAAATTTTTATTATTTAAGCGAAACTAATTAAAATCAAAAAGAAATGAACAAAGCTGAATTAATCGATGCTATGGCATCACAATCCGGTTTGACTAAAGCCGATGCAAAAAAAGCGCTTGACGCTTTCATTGGGTCAACAACTGATGCCCTGAAAAGTGGCGACAGAGTAGCACTTGTAGGATTTGGATCTTTTTCTGTTTCAAGCAGAGAAGAACGCAAAGGTAGAAACCCACAAACTGGCAAGGAAATTACTATTCCCGCAAAAAAAGTAGTAAAATTCAAAGCTGGTGCTGAGTTGGCAGATGTTGTTAACTAGTTTTTAACTTTTTAATGAAAAAAAAGGACGGTGTTTTCTTCAAACATCGTCCTTTTTATTTTCCTTCTGATTTGGTGTTGCTTTATCTTTCTTGTTTGATATGAATTTATCAATCAGACTTGTAGAAAAATAATCAATTTTTGCTAAACTATTTTGATTTTATGCTGCAGCCAATGGCCCTTGTGATTGCTGGCTCCGGAGACTTTCCATTCATCACTGCCTTAATAGCATTGGCAAGATACCTCTCTTCTACTTTGGAGGCATCGCGGTAGTTATCGTCAATTGTACCTATATATGCTACCCTGAGATCATTCCCATCTTTGTTAAGCAAATACACATGAGGGGTACGCTCAGCGCCAAATTGAGGATAAACCTCTTGCTTATCGTCAACCAGATAAGGAAAAGGGAAATTCTTTTCCCGGGCACGAACCTGCATTTTTTCAAACGAATCTTCTGGTTGCACATCCGGATCATTAGGATTGATAGCAATAACCGGATATCCCTGATCTGCAAACTCATTGTGTAGTTCAATCATACGATCTTCATAAGCCACCACATAAGGGCAATGATTGCAAGAAAAGATCACGATAAATCCTTTGGCATCCGGGAAATCTGACATGGATACATAACTTCCATCTACGTTTTTGAGTCTGAAGTCTTTTGCTTTATCTCCTACCTGATATCCTGAACTGGCAAAGGACAAAGAGACAAAAAGAAAGGTTGAAATTAAAAAAGCCAATAGTTTCATAGTTGTTCGATTTAAGTGAATAATTATTTGATATTTAAAAAAGTATGCAGCGTTTGCTGTAATTCCTCATAAGTAAATTCACGGGCAAAAAACTCTCTTTTCTCTGCATTGTAGATCAATGTGGCAGGTATAGCCCCACTCCAGTTGTCATCAACCTTTGGTATCCATTTATTTCCGTCAACTTCATCGAGCAACACTACCTCTGCCTGCATATTCATTTTCTCTATAAACGGAATCAGCCGGCTATTGATCTGACCCGGAAAATCCAGACTTACAAATAATACTTTTACTTTTTGATCAGCATATTCTGACTGTATCTTTTCAAAGGCAGGTATCTCTTTGACGCACGGAGCACACCAGGTTGCCCAAAAATTAATTACATACAAGGAATCGTTCTGCTGATGAAGGCGCGGCGATAATTCTTCGAAAGAATAGGTGGTTATATCATTATTGCTGATTCCATTTTCAGTGCCGAATGCGGAAACACTGATAAAAACTAAAGATATACTGAAGATCAAGGAGGTAAATGGCTTATCCCACTTTTTATTTAAATAAAACTTATATGTTTTCATATTTTTCTATAGTTTTTCGGGTTGTATTAGGTCTTTGGTGAAAAAAATGGTTTCTGATTAGCTCACAGAAAAAAGAGAAATGCTTCGTTTTGCTTACTCTAAAGACCATCATTTCGTTTTTTCAACGAGACTTCTGTTTTTTAGTCATCGAAAACCTTGCGTTTTAAACTTTGTCATCAGGTACATCAGGTACATTTAAAGAACATGATATTTCTAACTGAAACTTTATACTTATTTCAAGAAAATTGATTTTTTCAAATGATCGTTTGGTTGAATGTAAGCTGAAATTTATTGAAATTCAATGATTTTTAGTTTTTTAAATTCAATTTGCATCACGGTTATTAAACTACTGTTTATGTACTCTGAAACAACGTATTTTCAAATAGGTTTAAAAAAACATCTTCATTCCGCTTTTTTAACAACCAGAGATCAACTACCGTTTTGCCAGAATTTAAAAATCTGGTTTTTTTTATCAAGTAGTTGAATATGATATTTGTAAGATAAAATTTCAATCAAATTTCAGTACACTTTATAAAAAAATCCACATCTGATTATCTAAAAACTTTACTTTTGCCCCTGTTATCAAAACAAATTCAACATAGCTATTCATCAAAAACAAATAAAAGTGAATAAAATAGGTGTACTGGGAGCCGGTCATCTCGGCAAAATACATATAAAATGTATAAAAGAATCTGATTTGCTTGAATGTATTGGGTTTTACGATCCCGATGAAACAACTGCAGAGGAAGTAGAAAAGAATTATGGTATCAGAAGATACAACAGCGCGCATGATCTTATCAATGCTTCTGACATCGTTGACATTGTAACCCCCACCTTGTCGCATTTCGACAATGCATCAGAGGCACTTCGCAGTTTTAAACATGTATTTATTGAAAAACCTCTGACTACTTCCGTTGCCGAAGCCAGAAATCTGATTGATCTGGCAAAAGAGGCGAATGTAAAGGTACAGGTTGGTCATGTAGAAAGATTTAACCCTGCCTTTTTGGCTGCCTTGCCCTTTTTTGACCATCCGATGTTTGTAGAAACACACCGACTGGCCCAATTTAATCCCCGGGGAACAGATGTACCGGTGATTCTTGATCTTATGATACACGACATTGATATTATACTGAGTGTTATCAAATCGCCCATCAAAAGGATTCATGCCAGCGGTGTTTCAGTGGTTTCTGATAGTCCGGATATTGCCAATGCCCGGATTGAATTCAACAATGGATGTGTAGCGAACCTTACCGCAAGCAGAATATCCATGAAAAACATGAGAAAATCCCGCTTTTTTCAAAAAGATAGTTATATTGCCGTAGATTTTCTTACCAAAGAAAGTGAGATCATCAGAATGAAAGATGCTCCGGAAGATCCGGGACCTTTTTCTATGGTTCTAAACCTGGGAGAAGGCAAACCATCCAAAGAAATTCTGATTGAAAAACCCGAAATAAAACCCATTAATGCCATCAAAACAGAGCTGGAAACTTTTTATGACTCTATTGTCAATGATACTGAACCTCTGGTGAGCATCGAAGATGGATATAATTCACTTGATCTGGCATATAAGATCATGGAAAAGATCGGACAATAAAGTTTACAATCATCTTACCTTTTTCGATTATACAACCCGTTTTTTGCATTTGGTGAGCAGGCAATGAAAACCAAATTGTCTGCTTTCATTGTCTTGTGCTGTATTTTTTAATCATTGCTTTTCAGTGAAATGAATCGAGACATGACAATACTATTGACACACACGCGGATGATTATAATTCGCAAAAAGGATAAAAACACAAAAGAGTATTTTGGCGAGCTCCCCCGTAAGAAAAGAACGGGTCAGGCATCTGACCTATTTAGACATGGCCTGATACAAATATTATTAGTGTTTAGGTGGAAATTCCTGAAAACCTTGTCATTTCAATCAAAGGGAGAAATATCATTATTTATGCCCTCACAACAATGAAAAAAATAAAAAAAATGACCTTTTACAATACTTTTAGAGTAATTTTTACGTTTGCAATAAAATAATAACCCGGCCGATTAAATGATTTCATTAAAAGTGGTTTTTATGCCATTGATTAGCAAAATATAACCTTTACAAAAAGAAATAGCGTGAACAAACGATTACATCGGATTCAGTTACTTAAATATCTGACAGCAGACTTTTTTTCCGCATTCTTTTCCTGGTTTTTGTTTATCGTTTACAGGCAGACGACTCAAAATGGCAGGTTTAGTCATATCACCAATGAAATATTTATAGATCAGAATTTGCTGCTGGGTACTATTATTATTCCTTTTTTCTGGATTATATTGTATACATTAAGTGGAAGTTATAAAAAAGTGTTGAGACGATCTAGGTTAAATGAGTTCGGACAAACCCTGCTAATAACCACCATCGGGGTACTGATCATATTCTTTGTTGTTCTACTTGGCGATGATCGGGTAACAACAAGCAAGGAGTATTACCGTTCCTTTGGTCTGTTGTTTATTTTTCATTTGTCTTTTACTTCCGTGTTCCGTTTCATTTTATCTTCAATACTTACCCATAAGATACACAATCGTATTATTGGTTTCAACACCTTGATCGTGGGTAGTCAGCGCAAAGCATTCGGTTTGTATAATGAAATGGAATCGCAGCGAAAATCCTCGGGCAATAAATTTATCGGATTTGTAAATGTAAATTTATTTGATAATTACTTGATGGAAGATTACCTGCCGCGCCTGGGATGGTTCAAAGATTTGAAGTCTATTGTTGAAGAACATGAAGTGGAAGATGTTATCATTGCACTTGAACCCAAGGAACATAAAAACATAGGCAAGATATTGGCTGAATTATACCAAACCAATGCCATCATAAAGATTATTCCTGAGATGCACGATATATTGTTGGGTTCGGTAAAAATGACCTCCATATTTGATGCCCCGCTTATTCAGATTCAACAAGGATTGATGCCCACATGGCAGGCATACATAAAAAGATTTCTGGATGTGGTTGTTTCAGTAATGGCGCTGATCGTCCTTTCACCAGTATTTTTATTTACTGCCATAGGAGTAAAATTATCATCCAAAGGACCTGTTTTTTATTCGCACCAGCGCATTGGAATCAACGGAAAACCCTTTTACATGCATAAGTTCAGGTCTATGTATGTGGATGCGGAAAAAGATGGTCCCCAACTTAGCTGTGAAAATGATCCCCGTATTACACCCTTTGGTCTCTTTATGAGGAAAGTAAGACTTGATGAAATACCGCAGTTCTATAATGTTCTCATAGGAAATATGTCGCTGGTCGGACCTCGCCCCGAAAGAGAATATTTTATTGATTTGATCACACAAAAAGCACCACATTACAAGCTACTTCAAAAAATAAAACCTGGTATTACTTCCTGGGGGCAGGTAAAATTCGGGTATGCTGAAAATGTTGTGGAAATGATCCAGCGACTCAAATATGACCTTCTTTACCTTGAAAATATGTCGCTGGCAGTAGATTTCAAAATTCTTATTCACACTATCATCATCATCGTGCAGGGAAGGGGAAAATAGAAAATTGAATCTGAGCCTTTTTAAAGCTGCCATTGGCATTGGGTTCGCAAATTCATTTCATGCTTCCCATTACTTCGGGTTTGAAACCATCATCCCCACAAAAAACATCCGGTTCAAAATTTCACCATATACCTTATCTTCTCAGAAATATCTGTTTTTATCCATGACCCACCCCTTAAGGTCTTTAATATGAATGTAATATAACAACCCTCTGACCACCTGATGACCAAAATATAACCACCATCCGACTAATCCCTTTTATTATACTGGTCGGAGAAAAACTCTTTTTAAAGCAACCCTCTTTCAATCAGTTGCACAACCTCCTCAATATTTTTATCTTCCCCCTCCGGATCGTATTTGGTTTTAAGGTTATATCCAAAAATACGCCCGAATGACTGCCAGAAAACCGCCGTAAATATTCCCCGAAAGTCTTTTAGAAGATCATAGGAACTATGCTGTGTTTCCCTGTCTATGAGTTTGATAAGTATATGCCCCTGGCTAATAGTTAGTTTTTTAAGATCATCTTCAAATTGCTCTTTTATTTCCTGTTCAATCTGTTTAGTCATTTTTTTACGTTCAGATTCGCTCTCAATTTGTGATAATTCTTCACTGTACTGCCTGTATTTTAATCCGGCCAACCTTGCGTATGGGTAAACCTTTTTTATGTTATATACCAATCGGGTATATCTTCTTTTTTCTCTCTTGTTTTTGAAGTGTTTGGGAGCAATAAAAGGAACCGTTTTTAATTCTATGTAAGGAATGGTATCCCCTTGATAAACAACTGCGCGCGTTGTTGTACCCTCATTTTCTTTCTGACAGTAGGATTCTTCTGCTGAAGTGAAAAAAAACAGCACGAAGATAAAACGTACCAAATATACAGAAAAGGTGAATCTCATATGATGCTTATTTATGAGCACATTGCAATGGATTTTTGTATCGATACCAGAGATAAAAAAACGTTCTTCCGAAATAAATATTTTGTTAGAACAGACTGATGCATTTACAAATTATAAGCCAAAATGAAAAAAGCACCTGAATAATCAGGTGCTTTTCATTCTCATTCAGATATTTTTAAAATTCTTCTATGCCACCTTTAACTGTCCCATGTTTTTGGTGTTCAGTTGATTCTGGGCATATTTTAGGGTAATATTTACAGTCTTGTCTTTTGCCTGATCAGTAGGGACATTAAACATAGCGTCCATCATGATGGCTTCACATATTGACCTTAGTCCCCGTGCACCCAGTTTAAATTCAATGGCCTTATCTACAATAAACTCCAGTACGTCGTCTTCAATTTTCATCTCCACGCCATCCATTTCAAAAAGTTTCTCATATTGTTTGATAAGAGCATTTTTGGGTTTGGTGAGTATTTGAAGCAATGCATCTTTATCCAGGGGATTTAAAAAAGAAAGTACAGGCATTCTTCCTACCAGCTCCGGAATCAACCCAAAGCTTTTCAAATCCTGAGGGGCAATATATTGCAAAAGGTTCTCTTTGTCAACATCACTTTTTCCTTTTCCCACATTATACCCAATGGCATTTGCCTGAATGCGGGAGGCAATTTTCTTTTCGATACCATCAAAAGCACCACCACATATAAACAGGATATTCTGTGTATTGATCTGAACCATTTTTTGCTCGGGGTGCTTGCGTCCACCCTGGGGAGGCACACTAATGACGGATCCTTCCAGTATCTTTAGCAAAGCCTGTTGAACACCTTCTCCTGACACGTCACGTGTAATGGAGGGATTATCGCTTTTCCGGGCAATTTTATCCACCTCATCAATAAATATTATCCCTCTTTCTGCGGCGGCTACATCATAGTCGGCAACCTGTAGCAACCTCGAAAGGATGCTTTCTACATCTTCACCTACATAACCCGCCTCTGTAAGAACAGTAGCATCGGCAATGCAGAAAGGTACCTGCAGCATCCTTGCGATGGTACGTGCCATCAGGGTTTTTCCTGTTCCGGTTTCTCCAACAAGCACAATGTTTGATTTTTCTATTTCAATATCATCCTGTTCGTATTTACTTTTCAGGGTATCAGAAATAGAAATTCTTTTGTAATGATTGTAAACAGCAACCGAAAGAACCTTTTTCGCCTGATCCTGACCTATAACATATTGATCAAGATGAGTTTTGATTTCACTTGGTTTGAGAAGTTTAAAGGAAGGTATTTTCTTTTTTTTGTTACTTTTCAGTTCCTCTTTTACGATCAATTGTGCCTGTTCAACACATCTGTCGCAAATATGGGCATTGATGCCAGAAATGAGCATGTCAACACTTTTTCCTTCTCTTCCGCAAAAAGAACATTTTCTAATGTCTTTGGTCATAAAGGTATTGGGATTAATAACATTGGATCAGTTCTTTTCCGGGTCAGATTTTTTGGCAACCATGAATCCTGAAAAAAAACCGGTCCTTTTAAATACAAGAATTATTTTGTTTTTTTAGTTGTACTCAGAACCTCATCTATCATTCCATATTCGAGTGCTTCCTCTGCAATCATCCAGTAGTCGCGATCGGAATCCTGCCAAATCTTGTCATATTCCTGTCCTGAATGGGTAGCAATGATATCGTACAGTTCTTTTTTTAGTTTTTGTATTTCGCGGGCAGTGATCTCTATGTCGCTTGCCTGCCCTTGTGCACCGCCCATGGGTTGATGAATGAGCACACGGGAGTGTTTTAGAGCAGTTCTTTTGCCTTTTGTGCCTGCGCAGAGCAAAACGGCACCCATGGATGCAGCCATACCGGTACAAATGGTAGCAACATCAGGAGAAACAAACTGCATGGTGTCATAAATGCCCAGACCGGCATAAACTGATCCACCCGGTGTATTCAGGTATATCTGAATGTCTTTACGGGAATCAACAGATTCAAGAAAAAGCAGCTGTGCCTGTATGATATTGGCTACGTAATCGTTAATGGGTACACCAAGGAAAATGATCCGGTCCATCATTAAACGACTGAAAACATCCATTGTAGCAATGTTCAGCTGTCTTTCCTCAATAATGGTGGGGCTAATATAATTGCCGTAGGCAGAGGTGAAATTATGCAGTGTAGCACTGCTGATTCCCATGTGTCCTGTAGCAAATTTTTTAAATTCATCTTTGGGTATCATAAATGTGTTTTTTTAATTTTTATAATTAGTTTATTCGTCTTTAGAGATGTTTTTGCCATCTTCAACTGAACCATCATTTTCTTTATTTTCAGCTATTTCATCGGGTTGGTCTGTATCGGACGAGGCATCCGGATTTAATTTTTTATATTTTTCGGTCATCTGGGTTACAAAATCATTGTAAGAAATCTCTTTTTCATTGAGTTTCAGTTTTTCTTTGAAAAGATCTGTAATTTTAAGATCGTACAACTGGTCATAAACCTGACGCATTTGCTCTTTATTTTCGAGCATTGTTTTGGCATAATTATCAATAATATCGTCTGGCAGTGCCTGATTGTAACCATACTGCATGAATTGTTGAGTAATCATGCTCCTTAAAAATCCCATCAATTCTTCCTGAGATATCTTGATATCATACTTTTTGATCAGATGACTCTGAATCAGTTGCCATTTAAAAGCATCTTTTTGATTAACAAAATCTTTCTCAACTTGTTCTGCACTTATTTTTTCATTTTCAGCGTTGGTTTCCAGTATCCATCTTTTCAAAAAATCTTCAGGCAAGTTGAAATCGAGTTTTTCAAGGATTGTTTTGGAAGCATCGTTTTTAAAATTCCTGTCAACTTCCTGCTGGTAATTTTTTGCCAGTTCACCCCTTATAAATTCTCTGAATGATTCTTCATCCTTGATTTCTTTGTTGGGTGCTATTTTTTCAAAAAGTTCTTCATTCAGTTCAGCTTCTTCTATCCTGGTTATCTTTTGGATGGTAAAGCGGTAATTTTTGCCGAACTGGTTGAGTTCTTCTTTTTTCAAATTAAGTATATTCGACATTTCTGTTTCGTTTTCAACCGTTTTTTCAATGTCGATGTCAATTGAATCCCCCAATTTTGATCCAATAAATTTTTCTTTGGTTTCTTCATCCTTGATATACCCTACAGAAATGGTGGAAGTATTGGAGTGCCCTCCTTCCAGTAGATTTCCCTCACCATCAATTTCTTCAAATTTACCTTCTACCGCATCTTCTTTCTCTACGGTTTCCCCTTCTATGCTTTTGCCATTCTGTTTTCTGATGTTGTCAATACTTTCCTGTAGCATTTCATCATCAATAATTATTTTATGGTATTCCACCTCTATGTCTTCATTCAATTCCAGATCAATATCAGGCGACAATCCAATATCGAAAGAGAATTCAAATTCTGTTTGTTTTTCAAAATCAATTTTGTCGTCGTTTTCTGTGTTAGGCAGTGGGTTACCCAAAACATTGAGTTCGTTTTTTTCAATATATTCATAAAGAGAAGAATTGAGTATTTTATTAACCTGCTCAGCCATGATGTTTTTCAGGTACATTTTTTTCACCAGACCGAGCGGCACTTTGCCGGGTCTGAATCCGGGCATTTGCGCTTTTTTTTGTAAATTTTTGAGTTCTTGATTTACTTTGTCCTGGTAATCATTGGGTTCTACCTTCACTTTAAGCACTGCTGTGAGTTCACCGGTGCTTTCCTGAACAATATTCATATTTTGATTCTTTTGGTTTATTTTATATAATTGAGATTAGAGATCATTACAAAACTTCATGTTTGTATCCAAACAAAAAATACCCCGTCAGAATCTGTGAAATGGATTTGTCTTACGGGGTAGTTATACTTCATCATATTCATTTGTGCGGATGAAGGGACTCGAACCCCCACGCCTTTCGGCACCAGATCCTAAGTCTGGCGCGGCTACCAATTACGCCACATCCGCTTTTTTTGAGGAGTGCAAATATACAATAAAATTTTGGATTCATAACCAATCATTTGTGCGAAATAAAGAAAGATTTCTATCCTTCATTTTTATCTGCAATTTCTGTTGGTTCAACGGGTAAAGAAAAAATAAACTCCGAGCCTTTCTTTAGTTCGCTCGTAAAAGTGATTTCACCTCCCTGTTTTTCTACAAACTCTTTACACAGCAATAAACCTAATCCACTCCCTTTTTCTTCCATGGTACCATATGTAGAATGTAACGAATCTGTTCGGAATATTTTATTCTTGTTTTCTTCGGTCATCCCTACTCCATTATCCTTCACTGAAACAAATGCTTTGTGATCTTTTTCAAAACTACTGATCATGATCTTTCCATTGATATTTGTATATTTAAGAGCATTTGACAAAAGATTGCGGATAACTGTATCTGACATGTTTTTATCTGCCCACACTACCAGATTATCATCCACCTCATCAATAAGTTCTATCTCTTTGTCGCGGGCATTGTTTTTAAAAAGGTTCAGATTTTCCTTAATGATCTCATGCAAGGCAATATATTCAGGTTTGTATTTGATCTTGCCTGTTTGGGTTCTTGACCACTGTAGCAGGTTTTCCAGCAGGTTATCAATTTTCAGTACCGATTTATCCAGTTCAAATGCGAGTTGCTGTAGTTCCTCTTTCGACATGTTCAGTATATCTCTTTTCAGGATGCGCGAAAAACTTACGATGGAAGCGAAAGGATTCCTGAGGTCGTGGGATATTATAGAGAAAAATTTATCCTTGGTCGCATTGATCTCTCTGAGGTTTTTTTCCGACTCTTTTAATTTTTTGTTGGAATGATTAATTTTCTGATTCAGATCTTCATACATCTTCTTTTGCTCCAAAAGAGAATGGTTCAGTTCAACAAGTTGAGAGTTGGTTTCTGAAATCTCTTTTTTCTGTTTTTCCAGCAAAACATTGGCATTTCGGGCAATAAGAAATCTGTTGTAAAGCAGGAACAAGGAAATAAGTACAAGGATGATGGCAATGACAAGAAAATTCTTCATCAACCGTTCGCGTTGAGAACTCAGTTGGCTGATCTGTTCATTTTTCCTGAGTATTTGTATTTCATTTTCTTTCTTTTCACGGTCGTAAAGAAGTTGGAGTTCATAAATTTTTTGGCGCGTTTCTTCCCCATATAAACTGTCTTTAAGATCGATATACTTGTTTTGATAGTCAAATGCACTTTGGTAGTCATTGAGATCAGCCATTACTTTGGCCAGGTTGGCGTAGTTTTCGTTGATCATTCTGTTAAGACCAATCTCTTGGGAAATCTCTGCACTTCTTAAAAAGTATTCCCGGGCTGTTAAGGGTTGTTTTTTTTTCAGGAACAATTGGCCCATGTAATTAAAAGTAATAGCCAGTCCACTTTTATCCTCCACTTCTTCGAAAAGATTAAGGGCATACTGCAGATAATCTTCAGATTCATTAAATCTGTTGTCAAGTAAATGAAGATAACCGATATTTCTGGCCGAGGCAGCAATCTCGCGTTTATCGTTCAAGGCTTCTCTGATCTCAAGGGATTGCACAAAAAACTGCATCGCTTTTTCATAGTCTTTCAGCCCCTGGTAAACCAATCCCAGATTACTGTAAGAAAATGCAATACCTTTTTGGTCGTTAAGGTTTTGCTTCAGTTCTAATGATCGTAAATGGTATCTTTCTGCAAGTTCATAAGATTGCTGATGTTCATATACCATGCCTATGTTGTTGAGCAAAACAGCCATGCCGCGGGTATCGTTATTTTGCTCGTGGAGAATCAGTGCCTTGAAAAAGTATTCCAGGGCTTTATCGTAGTGGCTCTGGTCGGAGAATATCACTCCTATGTTAGAAAATGATTTGGCAATACCTGCTTCATCCTGTATGTTGGTGTAAATCCTGTTGGCATCCAAATGGTAATCCATTGCCATATCAAAATTGCCCGTTTGCCAATAGATCACCCCTGTATTGGAGGTGGCATCTGCAATACGTTTTTTATCTCCCATTTTAAGGGCAATATCGAGTGCTTTTTTGGTATGCTTTAGCGCTTTTTGCGGATTTACTGATTTTATTTCCCATCCCAGGGTAAGTTGAGCATTATAGCGAAGTGTATCGGGTGCATTCTCTGATTCGATGATCTCAACCAAACTATCTTTTTCAACTGTTTGGGCAAAGGTAAATCCAACATCAGCCAAAGTACCTAATATAAAAACCAATAGAAGTGATATCTTGTTTTTTGCCTGAAAAATATCTAAGGGCGTCATAAAACGATTGTATTGTAAAGTCCACAAAAAGTAAGCAAAACATTATTAATGAACAAATTTAGAAATTATTATTGATAAAATAGGTTTTTAATTACATAAACTAAGTATTTTGTTCAACTGGGAGAATATGAGTTGGGTGGTTATTTGAAATGGTTTTAAATAATGCTTACCTGAAGTTTTATCTTGTTTATTCAATTTATAAAACCTACATTTGGGTACTTGTTTTCTTAAATAAGTTGGATATGCAAAAACTAAGAAAATTTTTAAAGATACTTGAGCCACCCATACGTTGGAAAAAGACAGTTATAGTATTATTGGGTATTCTCAGTGGTATTTTGCTTCTTGTGCTACATATTTCCAGGGCTACATCATATCTTTCTGACGAACCCGATGCATGTATAAACTGTCATGTTATGTATCCCCACTATGCATCATGGACAAAAAGCAGTCATGAGAATTATGCAACCTGCAACGACTGTCATGTGCCGCAGGATAATTTTTTCAGGACATATTATTTTAAGGCTTCAGATGGTTTGCGACATGCCACATACTTTACTATGCGATGGGAACCGCAGGTAATAGATATAAAAAGTGCAGGTATCAATGTGGTACAGGAAAATTGTATCCGTTGTCATGATGATCTGGTTGACATGACAAGTTTGGTTGAAATGACTGGAAATATGGCTATGAAAGGTGAAGCAAAGCTTTGTTGGGATTGTCATCGGGAGACTCCGCATGGTACAGTGCAAAGTGCATCTGCAGCGCCTCATGCCCTTGTAAAGAGGTTGCCTTCCACTGTGCCTTCCTGGATGGAAGGTTTGCTTGATTAAAAAAACGTATCAATTATAAAAACAAGAAAATTCTTTACCGATAAAAATAAAAGTATATGAAAAGTATCAGAGAAATGTCTAAAGAAAAGCCATGGATCAATTGGTTACTGTTTTTTGTTACCCTGATCATTGTTTTTGTTATTGGATTGTTTGCTTCTTCTATTGTTGAAAGAAGAAGTGAGGCACAGCTTTATTTTCAGATGGTAAACCCCATTCCTGAATGGGAACCTGATAATGCTGTATGGGGCGAAAATTTTCCGCGGCAATATGAAAGTTACCTCAGAACACGGGATACAACCTTCAAAAGTAAATATGTTGGTTCAGTTATGATTGATTATCTGGAGAAATATCCCGAAATGGTTGTTATGTGGGCAGGTTATGCCTTTTCCCGGGATTACAATCAGGGGCGTGGTCATTATTATGCCATTGATGACATAAGAAGTACCCTGAGAACAGTAACTCCTATGGCGGCAACCTGCTGGACATGCAAAAGTACCGATGTCCCCCGTTTGATGAATGAAATGGGCGTTGCCGAATTTTATGCAGGTACCTGGAAAGAATTGGGAGATGAAGTGCAGAACCATATAGGATGCCAGGATTGCCATGATCCAAAAACAATGAACCTTCGCATTACCCGACCTGCTTTGGTTGAAGCTTATGAAAGAAGGGGGATGGACATAAAAGATGCCGATATGCAGGAAATGCGCTCATTGGTCTGTGCCCAGTGTCATGTTGAGTATTATTTTGGAGAAAACAATTACCTGAAATTTCCCTGGGATGAAGGTTTTTCTGCTGATGAGATGGAAGAATACTATGATAATATAGGTCATGTAGACTGGGTTCATGCGCTCAGCAAAGCACCGATGCTAAAAGCACAACATCCTGATTATGAATTGTATAAAACGGGAATTCATGCCGAAAGAGGTGTAAGTTGTGCCGATTGTCATATGCCTTACAAACGCGAAGGGGGCATGAAATTTACCGATCATCATATAAGCAGTCCGTTGAACAATGTTGAAAACACATGTCAGGTTTGTCATCGCGAAAGTGAAGCCGATCTCATTGCTAATGTTTACGATCGGCAAGATAAAATTTCCGAGTTGAGACGAATAGTAGAAAAGAACCTGGCTCAGCTACATATTGAAGCAAAAAGAGCGTGGGATGCCGGCGCTACAGAAGAAGAAATGGAGGAAGTACTTACCCTTATCAGGCATGCACAGTGGCGCTGGGACTGGGTAGCGGCTGCTAATGGTTATGGCATTCATTCTCCAAATGTAGCACTCAGAGTTTTGGGAACATCCATCCAGAAAAGTCAGGAAGCGCGTATTTTGTTAGCCCCGGTTTATGCCAGATATGATCTCGACTTTCCTATTGAAATGCCCGATATTTCTACCAAAGAGAAAGCACAGGAGTTTATTGGATTAGACATGGATAAACTCAGAAAGATGCAGGAAGAATTTGAAGAAGAAACCTTACCCAAATGGATTTCGTCTCTTTAGTAAGGCGGGAGGATTACTTTATTTAACAGGTTTTTTTAAGCGTCCTGATCACATTCATTCTTCAACCAATGCTTTTGTAAAAAAACGTATTTCAGGTGTTTTACATATAGGACGTTTTTTTCTTTCTTTTAGTTAGTGCCAGCAAGAAAACTTATTATTTTTACATGTGCTTGATAAGAAAGCAACAAGTCCAAGGATTGCGATAACTGAAAAACAGGAGTTTACTTTTCGTAAATGACTGTTTTGAAGGCGAGCATAACGCAGCAATTGGCGTTTTCTTGAAAGCACAGGTTAATTGTGTAGAGTGATCAACCAATCTCCGGGTTCGTTGATGGTTACTTCCATTCGAACCCTGTAAACAACATTTTCAAAAATATCAGGTGTTTTGTAGGTAATCTGGCATCGGGCAGGAAAGATTACATTCTGATATCCAATTTGTCCTCCCATGAAATACCGCTCACCATCTCCATCCATTAAAAAATTAAAGTTTCTGACATTAGTATTCTGAGATCCTCTTTGTTGAAGAAATACCATAATTCTGTCCGGAGTTTCATCTGTTTATAATTTTCAATATTTTGATTATTAAGCACTTATGTTTCTTAATCAGAACCCGATAATGTCAGCGCTACGCGCCTTTGGATTCACTGGTAGCATTAGATTTCTAACATAATATCAGCGCTACGCGCTTTGGCATTACCCCAATAATCATGCTCGTGTGTG
>CAZPVB010000041.1:0-22836 GCA_964589855.1 uncultured Bacteroidales bacterium | reverse complement strand
ATCTGGTTATAATTTGATTAAATAGGTCAGATGGAGCTCGCCAAAACTCCGGTTTGGTATTTTTGTTCGTGCTACGAAATCTAATCATCCGCGTGTGTGTCAAAAACTTTGTCATAGATCGGTTCATCTGCTATTATTCAGTTATCTTATATATTAATCTTTATGATAGTCTGCTCTGTTAAACTAACCCTTGCCATATTTTATTTGTTTATCATTTTATGAACTCAATTCTCGTTATTTATAATAAGAGAGCTTGCCAGTAATATCGCTTTGTAATTTTTGACATGTTACGAAATTATAATTAGCCACCACCTATCTGTCAATTATTATTGCCATGGGCCGGTTTTATTCCCCTCAAAAAAAATCAGCAAGACAATTTGGATGCAATTACATTTTTATGGATGAATCCATGCGTGTTTAATGTCTTTTTGTATAACGTAAAAATAATACGCAAATCTGTAGAGATTCTGTTACAAACTATTCAAAATAAGAAATTGCGTCCTTCTTTACCGGCGTCAATTAAAACAAACAACAGTCATTTTTTTTAAAAATTATATTTTATTGAAAACCTGCCTTTACATGGAAGCCTATTGAACAGCGCAGTTTACCTGAATTTTATTTTTTAAATTTCAGGGAACACTAATGAAACCTCTTTGCGTTATTACATACAATGACAAGGGTATAGTCATCAGGAATAGGGGGGCATCATACCAATTTAATCAAATTATTATATGATGAACCGAACATGTTTGCGAGTTAAACACAAACACCAATGAAAAGAGTAAACATGGAGTTCCATCTGAACATAAACTACAAATTATTTACGGGTGAAAAATTACGTTTCTGTTTTCATTACTTTTGCAGTAAAGATATTTTTCATTCAAATTATTGCAATATGAAACTTTTTGTCCAAAACTTAATTTTTACTTTGATATTTTTTACCATGATAAGTTGCAGCAATCAATCATCCAATAAAAAATCGCCCCCTGAGGCCGAAAAAATTAAAAAAGAACTAACTATTCATGATCATACCCGGGTCGATCCTTATTATTGGTTAAATCAGCGAGACAATCCTGATGTTATTCGTTATATAGAAAAGGAAAATGATTATTTGCAGAAAGGTCTTGAAGATACAGAAAGTTTGCAACAAGAGTTGTTTAATGAAATGAAGAGCCGCATCAAAGAGGATGAAAATTCTGCTCCTTTTTTAAAAAATGGATACTATTATTATACCCGATATGAAGAAGGTGAAGAATATCCGTTTTATTGCCGGAAAAAAGGTGATTTGATGGCCAACGAAGAGATCATTCTTGATGTTCCTGAAATGGCCAGAAATTACAGCTATTACCGGATTGGTAGCTATGATGTTTCTCCTGATAACAGAAAAGTTGTTTTTGCAGTAGATACCATGGGAAGAAGGCAACACACGCTTTTAATAAAAGATTTGGAAACCAGCGAGATATATCCTACCGATATTGAATTTGGTGCTGGTGATGTTGTTTGGGCCAATGACAATAAAACATTTTTTTATACAGTCATAGACCCTGTTACCCTGCGGTATATCAAAGTAATGAAGTATAACACGGATAATAAGGAAACCACTGAGATGTATCACGAAGAAGATGAAACTTTTTATTACATGGGTGTTTCCAAAACCAAAGATGGCAAGTACATCAAAATATCCGTACGGTCAACCTTAAGTAATGAGGAATTGATTCTTGATGCAAACACCCCGGAAGGTAATTTTCGGGTTTTTCAACCCCGGCAGAAAGATCTTCTCTATGAAACATGGCATCACAGTGATAAATTTTACATTTTAACCAATCATAAAGCACAAAATTTCCGGTTGATGGAAACCACCGATGGCAATACTCAAATGCAAAACTGGCAGGAAGTGATTGCTCATCGCGAAGATGTATTGGTTGAAAACATGGAGGTTTTTAACAATTTCATGGTCATTCAGGAGCGGAAAAACGGATTAAGGCAAATGCGTATCATAAACCTTCAAAACAATTCAGAGCATTATCTCGATTTTGAGGAGGAGGCATATACGGCAGGTATTCAAATCAATGAGGTTATGAATTCAAACTTATTTCGTTTAAGTTATACATCCCTCACTACTCCCTACGAAATTATTGATTATAACATGGATACCAAGGAGCAAACTATTGTATGGCAACAAACCGTATTAGGCGATTTTGATAAAAATGATTATCAAACCTATCGTATTTTAGCCCCTGCACGCGATGGTGTTGAAATACCTGTAACGCTTGTGTATAAAAAAGGGACAGATCCAAAAGGTCAGAATCCACTTTTGCAATATGGTTATGGATCTTACGGCATCAGTATGAACCCCAGGTTTAATTCTAACCTGATCAGTTTACTCGACAGAGGGTTTGTTTATGCTATGGCTCATGTCAGAGGGGGAGAGGACATGGGAAGACAATGGTATGAGGATGGCAAACTACTCAATAAAATGAATACGTTTTATGACTTTATTGATGTTTCTGAGTTTTTGATTGAAAACAACTATACCCAAAAAGAAAAACTCTTTGCCATGGGGGGCAGTGCTGGTGGTTTGCTGATGGGTGCAGTGGCAAACATGCGGCCTGATCTCTATAAAGGTATTGTTGCATCGGTACCTTTTGTGGATGTGGTCACTACCATGCTGGATACATCTATTCCACTCACCACATCCGAATACGATGAGTGGGGAAATCCCAACGATCCGGTTTATTATCATTATATGCTCTCTTATTCGCCCTATGATCGGGTACAGGAACAAGACTATCCCAATATGCTCATTTTGTCAGGACTGTATGATTCTCAGGTTCAGTATTGGGAACCCACAAAATGGACAGCTAAATTGCGCGACCACAATACAGCAGATACCGATATCTTTTTATACACTTACATGGAGGCTGGTCATGGTGGTTCTTCCGGCAGATTTCAAAAATTGAAGGAAATTGCACTTCAATATGCTTTTCTTTTACATTATTAGAAGACTTTAACATTGTTAATAATGAGTTGGTTACTGATTCTTTATAATGATTCTAATCTATTTTTTGCATAGAGCTTATCTGTTTTTCTATTTGCGATTGACTGAAAATGTTAGTTGCACTATAGAAAACTCATGATATTGTCTGTTTTTTATTTATTCAAAAAGAAAACGAATGTTACGGAAAGATACCCTGGAGTTTTTTGATGAATTGCGGTTGAACAATCATAAAGAATGGTTTGATAAAAACAGATCGAGATACGAGAAGGTGAAAAAAGATTATCACCGTCTTGTAGAGGAAGTTTTAACCGAATTGCAAAAACATGTGCCCGGCATCACCCATCTGAAAGTAAAAGATTGCACATTTCGTATTAACCGCGACATAAGATTTTCAAAAGATAAAACGCCCTATAAAACACATTTGGGCATTATTATAAGTCCGTTGGGAAAAAGAATGCAAAATGCCGGTTATTATGTGCATATAGACCCGGAAAAAGGTTCTTTTGCAGGTGGTGGGATTTATATGCCACAAGGAGATGTATTAAAAAAGATCAGAAAAGAGGTGGATGTGTTTTATGATGATCTGTTGGAGATCATCCATCATGAAAATTTTAAAAATACTTATGGAGATATTGACAGGTCAGATGAAATAACACTGGTGCGCCCACCCAAAGGTTATGCTGAAAGCAATCCGGCCATTGAGTTTCTGAAATTGAAAAGTTTTACGGCAACTGCACCGATCTCAAAATCAATGCTAACCGACCCAAATGCCACAAAGAAGGTTGTTGAAAAACTTGTTATTTTACAACCATTTATCGATTTTTTGAATCGGGGAGTAATGAGCGAAGATCCCTCCTTGATTTAAAAAATCAATCCGGTGATTTTTATAATTTGCTATTTATTCAATATTGATGATTGAGTCCACTTTAAAAAGTCAATTATCCACAGATTACACAGATTTACACAGATGTTAAATTCTGACAGTCAGTGGGTTTAAAAATAGAAAATGAACACAGATTTGCCGAAAACAAGTTTTCGGAGTGGACTCATGATTTAATGCCATAAGTATTATATTCATTCCTGCACTTTTCTCCTTCATGGAAGTGTGGGAAGTTTATGCATTTGAACTCATTATTTTTATCCGATTGTAATATTAACTATAGGTAGTTTGTGATTTTCTGAATATATTTACTGAAAAACTGTATTTATGGATGTTGATGATTCCGGTTTATCAAAAGAAAAAGCAAAACCAGATTCTGCTCCTTCCGATGATTTGTTCAATGAGGTTAGCATTACAAAGGAAGAAATTCAGAAACTCCTTGCCGAGAAAAGAGAGCGATTAAAAGAGCTGGGTGCTATTAATCAAACCACCAGAATTTTAAAGCAAAACAAAGATGTTGAGGTTATGCTTCAGCAGATTTGTGAAATCCTGCCTAACGCATGGCAATATCCCGAAGATACGGTAGCCAGGATAACCTATGGTGATAGATTTTTTGTAAGTAGTGAGAAATTTAACGAATCTGCCTGGTACCAGAAAAAAACTTTTGAAACCATTGACGCAAAAGAAGGACTTATTGAGGTGTTTTATCTTTCTGAACATCCCAATATAGATGAAGGTCCTTTTTTACTCGAAGAACGTGATCTGATCAACAACCTGAGCGGAATCATTTCCGGTCATTTAAATACTTACATTGGCAAAAGCCTGCTCAAAATATCTTCGCAGAATACCAAAGAACAAAAGATTGTTTCCAGCGAGAAAGAAGGCACGAAAAGTCGAAAATTACTTCAGAAATTTCTGGTTAAGCATCACTCCGACCGGGATATTTATCATGACCTCATGCCCTACAAAGTAAGGGAAATATTACTTGTTGCCAATCTCTATGATGCTTATATCATTGAGCAGGAAGGAAAATTTTTCGAACAGGTCAGAGGGGAGTATTATCAGTTGAATCTCTCATCAGCACCTCGTATAACAGGCGTATCCACCCCGGAAGAAGCCCTTGAAAAACTGCAGGAAAAACACTTCGACCTGGTCATTGTGATGATGGGAGTGGATAAAACCACTCCTGTTAATTTAAGCCGCATCATCAAAAAGATCTATCACAACATCCCTATTTTTCTTTTGCTCAACAATAACAGCGATATTAGTTTATTTGAAGATAAAAGTAAACATCTGAATTCTATTGATAAAATTTTTGTCTGGAACGGTGATTCAAATGTTTTTCTGGCAATGGTAAAATATATTGAAGACCGGATGAATGTTGAGAACGATATTCAGGTTGGCATGGTAAGGGTTATTTTACTCGTGGAGGATTCGGCAAAGTATTACTCGAGGTATCTCCCCATTTTGTATTCCATTGTTATTGAGCAAACACGGCATTTAATAGAAGAGGTAAATGCCGACGAAACGCATAAGTTATTGAAAATGAGGGTTAGACCCAAGATATTACTGGCCACTGATTACAATGAAGCATTAACCCTTTTTGATAAATACCGTGAGAACCTACTCTGTTTGATATCTGATGTGAAATTTGAAAAGTACGGGAAACTGGATCCCTATGCCGGGTTAAACCTGGTAGGATACGTCCGTGATCAAATGCCCGAGCTACCCGTGGTTTTGCAATCGTCAGATAGTGAAAATGCCCGGAATGCATACTTGTTAAAATCTACCTTTATCAATAAAAACTCTGAGACCCTAAAGCAGGATCTCCAGAGTTTCATTAATTACTATCTTGGGTTTGGCAATTTCGTTTACCGCGATGAACATGGAAGGAAAGAAATTGCAGTAGCCCGCTCCATGAAAGAATTTCAAACCCACCTTCAATCTATTCCCATTAAATCTCTGATCTATCATGCCCGCAAAAATCATTTTTCTCATTGGTTAATGGCAAGGGGTGAGATACAGATCGCAAAAAAGATCAGACCGCTTAAGGTGGAAGACTTCAGCAATCATGCAAGGGTAAGGGATTATATGATTGATGAAATAGAACAGGTAATTAGCGACAGTAAAAAAGGGAAAGTGGTCAATTTTGAAGCTTCTGCCCTGAAAGAAGAAACCAATATAGTGAGAATGGCCCCCGGATCCCTTGGCGGGAAGGGTAGGGGACTGGCATTCATCAACATGCTGATCAACAATTTTTCCTTTGAGGAGATCATCCCAGATATCAAAATAAGAACACCAAAAACCGCTATCATTGGTACAGGGGAGTTCGAAGATTTCATACAGAAAAACCATCTCATTGATAAAATCTATAGTGGTGCAGATTATTCCACCATCCAGAAATTGTTTCTGGAAGGAAACCTGAGTAGTACCCTCATCAGAAAACTCAGAACATATCTTTTCGCCATCAACAAACCTGTTGCAGTGAGGTCATCCAGTTTGTTTGAAGATTCTCTTATGCAACCCTTTGCGGGCATTTTTGATACTTTTTTACTCCCCAATAATCATCCGGATATTAAGGAAAGACTCAAGCAACTTATGGATGCTGTTAAACTTGTTTTTGCATCCATCTTTTCACCCACAGCGCAGTCTTATTTTAAAGCGGTGAATTATAAAATTGAAGAGGAGAAAATGGGGGTTATTTTACAGGAAGTGGTCGGGAATGAATATGAAAAGTATTTTTATCCACATATCAGTGGAGTTGCCCAGTCTTATAATTTTTATCCCTTCTCATACATGAAGCCTGAAGAGGGATTTGCAGTGGCGGCCGTGGGGTTGGGCAAATATGTTGTGGAAGGGGAAAAAACCTATCGCTTTTCGCCTGTGCACCCCAAACTCGAAATTTATACGCCAAAAGATCTTTTTAAAAATTCGCAACTACATTTTTATGCCATAAATCTTGAACTATCAAGCATAGACCTTAGGAAAGGGGAAGATGCCTCCCTGAAAAAACTAGATATTTCAAAAGCAGAAGAGCACGGTACGCTCAAACATTGTGCTTCTGTTTATGATTATTCTACTGAAAGAACCATTCCCGGAATTACCCAACCTGGACCCCGGGTGATCAATTTTGCCAACATATTGAAATATAATCATATTCCCCTGGCAGATACCATTGAGTTGATTCTCGACATTGTATCAGAAGCTATGGGTTCGCCGGTGGAAATTGAATTTGCTGTTGATCTTCACAAAGATAAACATGGCAGCGCTTCCTTTTACCTGTTGCAGATCAAACCCCTGATCAAGAATGTGATTGAGCAGAATATAGAACTTGACAACATAGACAACAGCAGATTGCTGCTATATTCTGAAAATGGTATGGGAAATGGAATCATTAATACTCTTTACGACGTTATTTATGTTGATGTTAAGCATTTCGATAAACTGAAAACCGAAAAAATGCGCGACGAAATAGCGCAGTTGAATGAGAAAATGCAAAAACAAAATGTAAAATATATTCTTATTGGTCCTGGCAGATGGGGTACCCGCGATAAGTTTATTGGGATACCTGTTTCATGGTCAAATATTTCTAATGCCTCTATCATCGTGGAAGTTAGCATGGAAAATTTTCCACTCGATGCTTCACTCGGATCCCATTTCTTCCATAATGTTATCTCTATGAATGTTGGTTATTTCTCAGTAAAGCATAATGATTTGATTGATTTCATCAACTGGGATGTTCTTCATGAAGCAGAATTGATAGAGCAAACCAGGTTTTTTAAACATGTCAGATTTAAAAAACCGCTGGAAGTGATCATGGATGGCAAAAAGAGAGCTTCTTTGATTTATTTTTAGTCTTAAAATTCCAGAATCCATCAAATGTCAGTAATTATTTCGAGAAGTTGTTTTAACAGTCACTACTTTTCCTTTTATCTTTACACAAAACAGAAGACCACTTTTCTGCATAAAAAATGAATTATGGAAGACAATACTATTCATATTAGCGAATCGCAATCAAAATACAAATACAACAAGCTTTTTTCAACCGACAGGCATGAGTTTACAGAGATATCATACCAAAATCTCATGCAGCAGCGCATCATCAATGTTTTACTTATCTGTTCCAATTATGATGCATTCATGCTCGAAGAAGACGGACGCATCAACGAAAAAATCTTTCTGGAGTACACCTCTAAAAATCTCAGGTATCCCCCTCAGTTTACCCAGGCAAGCTCTTCAGAAAAAGCATTTGAACTGCTGGAAACAAAAAAGTTTGATTTGATTATTACCATGCTTAATGTGGGTAAAATTGATGCATTTGAAACAGCAAAAAAGATAAAAAAGCGGTATGCCGATATACCCATTGTTGTATTAACTCATTTTTCACGCGAAGTAACCATGAAACTTGCCAATGAGGACCTCAGCTCCATTGATTATGTGTTTTGCTGGCTGGGCAATCCAGGTTTGTTGCTGGCCATCATAAAACTTCTGGAAGATAAAATGAATGCTGAGTATGATGTACAACAAAAAGGAGTACAGGCAATTTTGCTGGTTGAAGATTCTGTGAGGTATTATTCATCTTATCTTCCCAGTATTTATCAGGCCATTTTTGAGCAAACCAACGAACTTATGACCGAAGGTCTCAATGAGCACCGGAAAACCCTTCGTATGCGTGCGCGTCCGAAAATTTTACTCGCCAAAACCTATGATGACGCTGTGGTGCTGTATCAAAAGTTTAAAAAAAATCTACTGGGAGTTATTTCAGATGTTTCTTATTACAGGCAGGGGGTAAAGGATAAAATTGCGGGGTTGAGATTTGCCCAAATGATCAGAGATGAAGAATCCTCTATACCCATTTTACTTCAATCTTCAGAGGATCTGCACCCTGAAACAGTAAAATCTTTGTCAGCAAGTTTCATCAATAAATATTCTCAGAGTTTACTGGTAGATTTAAAGCACTATATAAAGGATAATTACGGATTTGGTGATTTTGTTTTTCGAAACCCGGACAACGATGCTGAGATTGACCGGGCAAACAATCTCCATTCTTTGCAGGTAAAAATATCTAAAATAGACCAGGCATGCCTTAATTTTCATGTTTCCAACAATCATTTCTCCCGATGGCTAAAGGCAAGGGCCCTCTTTTCGCTGGCGGAGGTGTTTGCCGAGAAATATACATCCGATTTTAATAACATTGAAGAGATCAGAAGTTATCTGATAGATACCATTGCCAATTACAGAAAAACCAAAGGAAGGGGTATTATCGCCAGTCACATCGACGAATATGCTATCTTTACCCGCCTGGGCGACGGACAGCTTGGAGGAAAAGCAAGAGGTCTTGCCTTTATTGATTCTTTTATCAACAAACATAAGATCATGTTTAGATGGGAAGATGTAATGGTTACCATTCCCCGAACAGTAGTACTTACCACCGATCTTTTCGACGAATTTATGGAATTGAATGATCTTTATGACTTTGCCCTGTCTGATGTATCCGATCAGGAAGTGATCTCACGTTTTGGCGCTGCTTTAACTCCCCCCCGGATGAAAAAATACATCATGGAGATCATTGAAGCCATCAAATCACCCCTGGCAGTCAGAAGTTCCAGCTTATTGGAGGATAGTCATTATCAACCTTTTGCTGGTGTTTATTCCACATACATGATTCCCAATAATCATCATGACATACGTGTAAAAGCCTATCAACTTGAGCAGGCGATAAAAAGTGTTTATGCATCTGTTTTTTATAAAGAAAGTAAAGCTTACATTGCTGCCACATCCAATGTTATTGATGAAGAGAAAATGGCAGTCGTCATTCAGGAAGTTTCAGGACGCAGTTATGGAAATCGTTTCTATCCTGTAGTGTCAGGTGTTGCACGATCTGTAAATTTTTATCCGATTGAACCTGAAAAATATGAGGATGGAATTGCCAATATTGCTTTCGGACTGGGAAAAACCATTGTGGAAGGGGGAATATCTATGAGGTTTTGCCCCAAGTATCCACAAAAAGTTTTGCAACTTTCAGTGCCAGAGCTTGCTCTTACCAATAGCCAGAAGGAGTTCTACTCTCTTGATCTGGATCCGGAAAAATTCAGATCTTCAACAGACGAAACGATCAACCTTCACAAATTGAGAATCAAACATGCAGAAGGTGACAAAGCACTAAAGTTTGTTGTTTCTACTTATGATTATCATGATCAGATTATCCGTGATGGAATGTATGAAGGCGGAAAAAAAATCATTACCTTCTCCAATATCCTGAAATACAATTCGTTCCCCCTTGCTGAGGTGCTACAAACCCTTTTGCACATAGGGAAAAGTGAAATGAACAATCAGGTAGAAATCGAGTTTTCTGTCAATCTGGATACTCCTCATTTGCAACCTCGTATATTTCATTTTCTTCAAATAAGACCTATCGTTGAAGCCAATGAAAAGCATCAGGTTGAGATTGATGATGCTTCCAATGATAACGTGGTTATTTTTAGTGAAAATGCTCTGGGTAATGGGATATATGATAATATTCGTGATGTTATTTATGTAAAGCCTGAGGCATTCGATCCTGCAGAAACAAAAAATATTGCCCTTACTATCGACCAACTCAATAGTCAATTTGCACAGAATAAGAAAAACTATATTCTTATTGGGCCCGGTAGATGGGGATCCAGCGACCCGTGGTTGGGTATTCCTGTAAAATGGTCGCAGATATCTGCTGCCAGACTGATTGTTGAATCTGGTTTGAAAAATTTTCAAATTGATGCAAGTCAGGGAACACATTTTTTTCAGAATCTTACCTCCTTTCATGTAGGATATTTTACAATCAATCCCTTTAATAGTGATGGATTGTATGATGTAGATTTCCTGAATAAGCAAACACCCACTTTTGAAGATGATTATGTAAAACATGTTTGTTTTGAAGACCCTCTGGTGGTGAAAATAGATGGGAGAAAAAAAAATGGCGTGGTTATGAAACCAAATGCACAATAGTATTGTTATGTAGTGAAAAGTTTTTAATGAATATCATTTGTTTTTTTTATACATTTGCAACAAGATTAAGCTTTCGCTCCTCCTGAATCTTTTCTGAAGCGTTTTGTGAACCCGATGAGTTTGTTATTCGTGTAATCCTTATCATTTCATAGATGAAGTTCCTCGCATTACGTAATATTTGAAAATGAATCGATCCAACACAACAATCTTGACATTCTGGCGCATGATTGTAATTTAGCAACAAAGCAGAAATTACAAAACCGATTTTTGGGCGAGCTCAATCTGACCTGTTTAATCAAAGTATAAACAGATTAAAATAAAAGAATGCTTTCATTTTGTTTTTTTACCCTGATCAATAAAATTAGAATAATAAAAGAAATCCGGTAAGCGATTGACTTTCTTTCCTGAAATCGTGACATAACAAACCATTTCAGTTTCCCTGAAATGCAAAAATAATTTCAAAAATTATTGTCTTGCTTCTGTTGATCTTTTTTACCAAGCCTATTATATCAACATTTAAATCATCAAATCTAATTTAGTTCTTATGGAGTACAATTCGGAACGGTCGAAAATGAATATTTCTGAATATGGAAGAAATATTCAAAAAATGATAGAATATACAAAAAGTATAGATGACCGCGAAAAACGAAACCGTCTTTCACGTGCCATTATTCAAGTAATGGGACAATTGAATCCTCACCTGAGAGACGTGAATGATTTTAAACATAAGCTTTGGGATCACCTTTTTATGATCTCTGATTTTCAACTTGATGTTGATTCTCCCTATCCTATTCCTTCTGCCGAAACCCTCAAAAGGAAACCTGAAAAGTTGAAATATACAACCAATAATATTACTTTCAGACATTACGGCAAACACATTGAAAGAATGATTGAGAAAGCCTGTGAGTATCCTGACAGCGAAAAGCGGGATACTTTGATAAAAATGATCGCCAATCATTTGAAAAAATCTTATCTGGCATGGAACAGGGATACGGTTACCGATGAAGAAATTGCAAGACACCTTCATTTCTTATCCAGAGGAAGACTTAGTATGAAAGACAACATGAAACTTGCCAATACCTATGATATTTTAAACAAAGAAAAAACCACTATTGGTATGAAAAAGAAAGCTTCAATGGCGAAAAAAACTCCCCGTAAACAAAATCCAAGAAGAAGATCCAGAAGATGATTCTTTCTGTCATTTTTTTTAAGATTCCGTTTTTTTATTCTTACTCAGATTTTTTTAGTCTACTTTCTTTGTAAACAAAGTAGTTAGTGTCGGCAAGAAAACTACCCTATTCTGCATCTTTGATAAGAAAATGTTAAAAACAAGAGTAACGCAGTATTTGACGTTTTCCTGCAAAGACTAGTTAAGTTCTTTATTGTTTGTAAATAAACCATGCAAATAAAGTCATGATAAAACCATGATTTTTCCTTAAACCTGCACAAGGATGATTATTGGGGAATTAAAATCAGCAGCACATCAAACACTACAAATCTGCATCACACTGCAATAGAAGTGGAAAAATAAAAATTATCTGCTTTTTGTATGAGAATAAACAGAGTTCTTGTTTAGGCAGTCTTTGTGAAAAACGTCAAATCCTGGGTTACTTACATTTTTTGAGTCATTCATTTATCAAATCTAAATTTCCTGCACGCATCTCGTTATAGCCATGAGAAGAAATCCTTGTTTTTGACGCTTTCATATCAAAGACATACAAAAGTTGGTTTTATCTGTTTATAATTTGAGTAATTCGGTTAGATGGATCTCACCAAAACTCAGGTTTTGTGTTTTTTACCAGGCTACGAAATCTAATCATCCGCGTGTGTGTCAATCGTATTGTCATGGCTCGGTTCATGCGCACATCTTATTTTGGACAGTTACTTTCATTTATATCATACAAGTTGCATGTTGTTTTTTTATCTTCGCAATAAATACTGATCAGAAAGGTTTGCTCTTTTTGATGTCTTAGTTTTTTAGGCACATAAATTATTATTCACATAATTCAACTGTTATGGGTTCCTTTGTTATTGAAGGTGGACGTAAGCTTAAAGGGGAAATTATCCCACAAGGTGCAAAGAATGAAGCTTTACAGGTTATTTGTGCATGCTTGCTTACAAAACAAAAAGTAATCCTTCGCAATTTGCCCGATATTGTAGATGTAAATAACCTCATTGCGCTTTTGAAGGAAATGGGTGTGAAAGTTTCTCAACTATCGCAGGGTGCTTTCACTTTTCAATCCGATAATATCAACCTTGATTATCTTCATTCGGATCAGTTTCAGGAAAGATCCTCGCGTCTCAGAGGTTCGGTTATGACTGCCGGGCCGCTTTTGGCAAGGTTTAAAAAAGCATTTGTACCCAAACCTGGTGGCGATAAAATTGGCAGACGAAGACTCGACACTCATTTTCTTGGAATGGAAAAACTAGGAGCCAGATTTGAATATGATGTCGAAAAAAGTTTCTACTCCATATCTGCAAAATCTTTGATAGGTACTCATATTCTTATGGATGAGGCATCTGTTACCGGCACGGCAAATATCATTATGACGGCTGTACTTGCCACAGGCACAACCACTGTTTATAATGCTGCTTGTGAACCCTATATTCAGCAGTTGTGCAAAATGTTGATTAAAATGGGAGCATCTATCAGGGGCGTGGGGTCAAACCTACTCACTATCGAAGGAGTGGAAGAACTAAAGGGTTGTGATCATACTCTTTTACCTGATATGATTGAGATTGGTAGTTTCATTGCCTTGGCTGCTGTTACAGATAGTCAGATCACCATTAAAAATGTTTGTTATTCCGAACTTGGTATCATCCCTGCAGTTTTTAAAAAACTGGGTATTCATATGCATGTTGATAATGATGACATCACTGTGCATCCTCAGGAAGAGCAGGTGGTCGAAACTTTTATTGACGGAAGCATCCTCACCGTTAGCGATGCACCATGGCCCGGATTCACACCTGATCTTTTAAGTGTGGTACTTGTGGCGTCTATACATGCAAAAGGAAGTGTGCTCATCCATCAGAAAATGTTTGAAAGCCGTTTGTTTTTTGTTGATAAACTTATTGACATGGGTGCGCAAATCATTCTTTGCGACCCTCATCGTGCTACCGTTATAGGTTTAAATAAACAATATCCGCTGAGAGCTCTTCAGATGACCTCACCCGATATCAGAGCAGGTGTTGCCCTTCTGATTGCGGCGCTAAGTGCCAGAGGCACGAGTACTATACACAATATTGAACAAATTGATCGTGGATACCAGTTTATAGATAAAAGATTAAATGCTGTTGGGGCCAACATACAAAGAATGTAATGATAGGATGACATTTTGACCCTTTTTTATTTATGGCAATAACTTTGCCCATTAAGGCATCGATATGGTAATAATTGTAAAATATATGTAATTGTTATTCAGTATGATAAGTAATGATTCTGGAAAAAAAGATTTAAGTACAAAAGATAATATGAAAACAACCGATTCAAATAATACAGAAAACATGGCCAACCCTGACAAAAATTCACAAAATAATGTCAGTGATTCACAGGAAAATCTAAATTTTGAAAATACAGAACAGAGCGAGGAGCAAAATTTTGAAAATCAGAATCCCGCCCAAGATAATGCAGAAGATACAGATAATCAAAGCAATGAAAAGGATTGTTTGAGTGAAGTGGATGAAAAAAATCTGCAGATCAAAGCACTTGAGGAGAAGTATAAAGACCTAAATGATAAGTATCTGAGATTGTTTTCCGAATTCGATAATTTTAGAAAACGCAATCTAAAGGAAAAAATAGAACTTACCAAAACTGCTTCTGCGGAAATTATTGAAGCGATTCTGCCAGTGGTGGATGATTTGGAAAGAGCATACCAGGCAGCGCAGGATAATCCTTCTATCGAAAATATTCAGGAAGGATTAAAACTTATTCAAACAAAAATAAAAAATACCCTAAAGCAAAAAGGACTGGAAGAGATTCCTGCAGTTGGCGAAGAATTTAATACCGATTTTCATGAAGCCATCACCAATACACCTGCTCAAAAACCTGAAGATAAGGGTAAGGTTATTGACCAGGTGCAGAAAGGGTATACATTAAATGGCAAAATTTTACGATTTGCTAAAGTTATTGTGGCAAACTAAAAACTAATATCACGCATGGCAAAAAAAGATTATTATGACGTTTTGGGTGTTTCAAAAAATGCCACTACCGAAGAAGTGAAAAAAGCCTACAGGCAAAAAGCGCTTAAATATCACCCTGATAAAAATCCGGGCGATAAGCAAGCCGAAGAAAATTTTAAAGAGGCAGCCGAAGCTTACGAGGTTTTGAGTAATCCCGAGAAAAAAAGTCGTTATGATCGGTTTGGTCATGCAGGAATGGGCAATGGCGGCGGCGGATATGGAGGATTCGGCGGCGGCATGTCAATGGATGATATCTTCAGTCAGTTTGGTGATATTTTTGGAAGTGCATTTGGCGGTGGATTCGGCGGAGGATTCAGCGAAGGATTCGGAGGAAGAGGCGGCAGGCGCGTAAACAAAGGGTCTAATCTGCGTGTAAAAGTAAAACTTAACCTGGAGGAAATTCTTCATGGTGTTGAGAAAAAAATAAAAGTATCAAAATATATTGCCTGTGATGTTTGTAGTGGAACAGGTGCAAAAAAAGGTAACTCCTTTAAGACCTGTTCTACCTGTAACGGAGCCGGACGTGTTACACAGGTTACCAATACCTTTCTCGGTCAAATGCAAACTACTTCGGCATGCCCAACCTGTGGTGGAGAAGGACAGATCATCACCGAAAAGTGTGATAAGTGTTTCGGAAATGGTATAGTGAAGGATACGGAGGTAATAACAGTGAATATTCCCGCCGGTGTTGCCGAAGGCATGCAAATGTCGTTGAGTGGGAAGGGAAATGCTGCTGCGAGAGGCGGTATTCCCGGAGATCTTATCGTTCTGATAGAAGAAGTAAGGCATGATAAACTCATACGCGATGGTAATAACCTTCTTTATGATCATTTTATCAGCTTCCCCGATGCCGCTTTGGGTTGCTCCATTGAAGTACCCACATTAGAAGGCAAAGCCAGGATTAAAATAGACCCAGGTACACAATCCAGTAAAGTGCTTCGCCTGAAAGGTAAAGGATTACCATCCGTAAATGCCTATGGAAGAGGCGATCTTTTGGTGAATATCAATGTTTGGACTCCTCAGAATTTGTCTAAGGAAGAAAAAAAGACCCTTGAACAATTGGCTGATTCCAAAAGTTTTATTCCCAATCCTGTAAAAAGTGAAAAAAGCTTTTTTGAGAGAATGAGGGACTATTTTAATTGATCGAACGCTGCCTTTTTTGAAAAAATGCAAGTACGAAAAGGCCTAATTTAAAGATAATCACTTCATTTTTTTTCTTCTTGATTTAATTTTAATCCCTTTTCATGGACTTCATCCTGCAAGGTGATAAAATCACCAAAAAATATGATCAACATCAGGCACTCAAAAATGTAAGTCTGAATGTTCCCAGGCATGGGATATTTGGATTACTGGGTCCGAATGGTGCAGGGAAAACCACACTGATAAGAATTATCAACCAAATTATATCTCCTGATGAGGGTACCCTTTTATTTAACAATCAACCTTTGCATGCAAGACATATCAAAAGTATAGGGTATTTGCCCGAAGAAAGGGGCCTTTACAAGAAAATGAAGGTTGGCGAACAGGCTGTGTATTTAGCAAAGCTCAAAAATGTTTCTACACACGATGCAAAAAAAATGCTCAGAGAATGGTTTGAAAAATTCGATCTGATGCCCTGGTGGAACAGAAAAGTTGAAGAACTTTCGAAGGGTATGCAGCAAAAGCTGCAGTTTATTATTACAATCCTTCATAAACCTGAACTGCTTATCTTTGATGAACCCTTTAGCGGATTCGACCCCCTCAATGTAAATCTTTTAAAAGAAGAGATACTCCAATTGAAGAATCGGGGTACCAGCATCATTTTTTCTACACACAATATGGGTTCTGTGGAAGAACTATGCGATCATATTGCACTGATCAACCAATCAGAAAAAATAGTTGACGGGCAGCTCAACAAAATCAAAAAAGAACATTCCAATAAAATATTCGCTGTTCGCTTTGGCAAAAATGAAAAGTCATTAGAGCAAATTACAGCAGGAAAAGTAAAAATACTCAAAGAGAAAATTACCGAAGACGGAAATGTTGACGCTCGGGTGAAATTACCCCAGGGATATAATTCAAACGATTTATTGGAGAATATTATCAAATATTCACACGTGATTTCTTTCCATGAAATCCTTCCCAGTATGAACGATATTTTCATTAAAACCGTTACAGGGAAGTATCCACAAGAGTATCCTGAAGACATTTCAGGGGTAGATGCCACTTCGTAAAACTGATTATTTAATAAGGATCAGATTCGCTATATGAAAATGATTTCAGTTTTCGTTCGTTGTTCTTTTAGATCTTTCTTCAAGTAATAGAGTAATTATTTTTTAACCTGTAATTCCTGATTATTTTATCTGTTTATAATTTGATTAAATAGGTCAGATGGAGCTCGCCAAGATACTGTTTTGTCTTTTTGCCATGCTACGAAATCTAATCATCCGCGTGTGTGTCAAAATTATTGTCATGGCCCCGTTCGTATGTTAATCGAAGTATTAATCAGATTTCCTGGTATAAACAAACAATCCTTATAATGAGTAAAACGCTGGTAATCATTCAAAGAGAATATCTTACGAGAGTGAGGAAGAAATCCTTTGTGATCATGACTATTATCGGACCTATCCTTATGGCTTCTTTGCTCATAGTTCCCGCTTTTATTGCCAATATGTCTGATGGTATTTACAAAGTGGCAGTAGTTGATGATACCAATCTTTTTTATGAGCAGTTTCGCGATGCAAACAGTATAGAATTTACACGGTTAGAAACAGATATTGATTCAGCTCTTGAGATTATGCATGCCGATGCGTTCGATGCTGTGTTGCATATACCGTCAACCGCATTTCATGCTCCGTCAACACTCCGTATATTTAGTGATGAATCTGTTAATTTTAATGCTAAAATATACATGGAAAATATACTGCAGGATGAATTTAAAAGCATGAAACTTGCACATGCCGGTATAGATCCGGAGATATTGAGGTCCACCGAAACACGCATTAGTATTCAGTCAGTTAAAATTTCAGATGACGGCGCTCAACAGTCTGACTTTCCTGAATTGAGCATGGGACTTGGGGTTTTCGGTGGTTTATTGATCTATTTCTTTGTGTTTCTTTTTGGTTCGCAGGTTATGAGGGGGGTGATGGAGGAAAAAGGGAACCGCATTGTGGAAATCATTGTCTCCTCAGTAAAACCTTTCCAACTTATGATGGGGAAAATTGTAGGTATTGCAATGGTTGGTCTAACACAGTTTTTGATCTGGATTGTGTTTACTTTCTTTCTTGTTAGTGTTGCCTCTCTTGCTCTACCCGAATATTTTTCCCTTACCGCAAATCCAATTTCTGCTAATACTACCAACGAGATGTCTTCAGGTATCACGCAGTCTTTTGCTTCCGATTCCAACTTAAAGCAATTATTTGAATATCTCGGGAATATCAATTATGGAGTAATGATCTTTTCCTTTGTTTTTTATTTTTTAGGAGGATATCTGCTTTATGCAGCTTTGTTTGCTGCAATAGGATCAGCAGTAGATAATGAAGCGGATACGCAACAGTTTATGCTTCCTATTACAATCCCTATGATTTTTTCCATAATCATGGCGCAAGTGGTAATGAGCAATCCTTCTGGCCCGTTGGCTTTCTGGTTATCTGTTATTCCTTTTACATCGCCTATTATCATGATGGTTCGCATACCATTTGGAGTACCCTGGTTTGATATTACTCTATCAATGACGCTTTTAATTTTGGGTTTTATCTTCACCACCTGGTTGGCTGCCAAAATATACAGGACAGGTATTTTGATGTATGGTAAAAAGGTCTCCTACCGCGATCTTTGGAAGTGGATTAAATTGAAAAAGTGAACGATGTATACTTTTATCAAGCGATGAGATAATAATCTTTTCATCTTAAAAGCAATATAAAGGTTTTTTATCTTTGTAAATAAACAGTTTTTAAAAATTAAACAATAATCTCATGAGATTAGCCATCATTGATTGTGGAACCAATACTTTTAATTTGTTGATTGCCGAGTTATTTGAAAATAAAGAAGGATTTAGTGTTGTACATAATGAAAAGAAAAGTGTGAAACTGGGAGAAGGTGGTTTGAACAATGGTAAAATTGCACCGAAGCCTTTTCAAAGAGGTTTGGACGTTTTTGAAAGTTTTGTAAAAACTGCCCGCCAAATGGAGGTTCAATCTGTTAAAGCTTTTGCTACCAGTGCTATTCGCAGCAGTACAAACGGTCCTGATTTTGTAAAATCGGTGCATCATAAAACCGGTGTCATGATACAGGTGATCAACGGAGACACAGAAGCACAATATATTTATAAAGGGGTAAATCTTGCTCTTAATCAATTTGCCAGCTCGGCTCTGATCATGGATATAGGGGGAGGAAGTACAGAATTTATCATTGCACAGAACAATAAAGTAGTTTGGAAAAGAAGCTTTGATCTTGGCGCTGCCCGCCTCCTTGAACTTCTTAAACCCGCCAACCCCCTTACTAATGAACAGAAAACCAATCTTATTCAGATTTTTGATGAACTTCTCTCCCCTTTAACTGAAAAGATGAAGGAAGTTGAAATTGATACGCTTATTGGTTGCAGTGGATCATTTGAATCTGTTTCTGATATGATTCTGCATTTTAAAGATTCAAAAATCACATCAGGTGCTCCCGTTGTGTTATTGGATAATAACGATTTTGAAGTTGTTTATAATGAATTGATTAATAGTACCGAGGCAGAAAGGAGAAATATGCCTGGTTTGGTTCATTTCAGGGTAGACACAATTGTTTTTGCCATTTTATTTATCAATTATATTAAAAACCTGTTTGGGATCAATCAAATGTATTATTCTTCATATTCTTTGAAAGAGGGTGTTTTGGCTGATATTATGTTACAAAATATAGCCGTTTAATTTATATTCAAAATATTTTTATACTATGCAGAAGATTCTGGTTATTGATGATGAAAAGAGCATAAGAAATACACTGAAAGATATACTTGAATATGAAAAGTATAAAGTGGACCTTGCAGAAGATGGCTTTGTGGGGGTAGAAATGGCTAAGAAAAATAATTATGACGTAGTTTTATGCGATATTAAGATGCCCGGAATGGACGGAATGGAAGTTTTGGAAAAACTGATGGCAGATAATCCTGATAACACAGTGGTGATGATCTCAGGGCATGGAACTGTTGAAACGGCGGTGGATTCTATAAAAAAAGGGGCATACGATTTTATTTCAAAACCACCAGACATCAATAGAATGCTTATTACATTGAGAAATGCTACCGATAAAACAAATCTGGTAAAGGAAACCAAAGTTCTTAAAAGAAAAGTTAGTAAAACCTTTGATATGATAGGGCAATCTGAAGCGCTCAACAATATCAAATCGATGATAGAAAAAGTGGCACCTACCGATGCCCGGATATTCATTACAGGTCCCAATGGATCAGGAAAAGAATTGGTAGCCAGATGGTTACACGAGTTAAGTCATCGATCTCAAAATCCGTTTGTTGAAGTAAATTGTGCTGCTATACCTTCTGAATTGATTGAAAGTGAGTTGTTTGGGCATGAAAAAGGGTCCTTTACCTCAGCAATTAAGCAGAAAAAAGGAAATTTTGAGATTGCAAATGGTGGTACCCTTTTTCTGGATGAGATTGGTGACATGAGCCTTGCTGCACAGGCCAAAGTTTTAAGAGCCTTACAGGAAAATAAAATTACGCGTGTGGGTGGTGAAAAAGATATTGATGTAGACGTAAGAGTTGTAGCCGCAACCAACAAAGATATTCAGCAGGAAATAAATAAAGGCAATTTCAGGGAAGATCTTTATCATCGATTAAGTGTAATTTTAATACATGTACCTTCACTGAACGATAGAATTGATGATATACCTGTTTTGGCCAATCATTTTTTGGAACAAATAACAAATGAACATAAGATGCCTGCCAAGTCATTTGAAGAAAGTGCATTGCAGGCATTGCAAAATATCAAGTGGACGGGCAACATCAGAGAATTGAGAAATGTTGTGGAAAGATTGGCTATATTATGCGACAAAAACATAACCCATGAAGATGTTTTGAATTATGCTCAACCACTGAGTGGTATGAAGCAATAGTCTTTCGCAGTAGAATATTTTTAGTATCGCTCTACGGTATTTTTGCATAAAAAAAAGCAATGGAATCATGTAAATTCTATTGCTTTTTTTATTTGTGTAATGTTTGTTTTAAAATACAAAACTTATCTGAAGGTTATTGAGAAAGTATTGATCGTAACCACTGGTTGTACCGGTTACATTCATACTGTCCATGCCATCCAGGTAATTGAAAATTGTATTTCTCCATCCAAATTCGTATCCTATTCTTATTTTTTTATTGATTTTGTATGATATACCCATTCCTATAGGGATTATAGGTTGAACCTGGCTGTATTCCTGGTCTAATTCAAGTCTGCTATCGTTTTGATCCAGCACAGTAGCATCACTGAAAAACAAGCCAATGCCAACAAAACCCCAGATATCCAGTGGACTTCTATATAAAGCAGGAAGAACAAATTCTGTACGCCCGTAAAACTCAAATATTTCATTGGTAAAACTGTGTGCCTGAAGGTCTGGATTCTCATTGATCAGATATGCGGGAGCTTGACCGGATAAACTCAAAAAATCAATTCCCATTTTCAATCCAAACCAGCTATTCATTTTTATCCTTGTAAAGAATCCTCCACTGAAATTATAATTTGAAGAGTGATAATCAACGAACTCTGATAAATCAAGACCCTTATTGGCTCCCAGATCAGTAATAGCATGTGATGTTCCAAATGAGAAGCCCATTTCCCATTCGTTTAGTCCTTTATGTTGGTCACGGCGCGAGACGGATAGTGGAGATTTGCGTTTATTTTGCACAGCACTCATGTTACTTTTCTGGTGATTGTTCGTTTTTGAAAATTTACCAGGGGCTTTGCTGTTTGATTCGGGGGCCTCATAATCTTTTTTTCCAATTTCATCTGCAGTAGCACTGCGTGTTGGAGGTGGAGAATATCTCTCAGGACGTATGGAAGAATGCCTTTGTGATGTGCTTGATTTTTCAGCTTTGCTCTTTTTTTTGATGCCAAAAATTCGTTGAAAAATACTTCTCTTTGGCCCGGGTACCTGTAGGGATACCTGCTGACTTATATGCAAACTATTGACAACATGTCCACTATTTAGGCTATTATTCGTTTCCTCTACTATATTTGCTTTTGCGGGCAGTGTGAACATTAAAAACACGAGTAAAAGAGAAAAAAGTGAAAATTTTGTGTTACACATCTGATACTGGTTTTGAGGTGACTGAATGGTTTTCCGGTTTACTTTATATTTCAATTGAATAAAAGATTAACACTGTTTTACGTAATAAAATTAAATTGGTTATAATAAATTCCGATAATGCTTTTAATCAGGGCAATATAAAAATCATAGTTTTGTCCTGCAACTAATTATGACAATCCAGACAATTGATTTAGCCCTCATTTAGTTAAATTCTTTTGCAACAGTAAATATAAGCAAAAAAATCATATACAGAATAACAAACTTGCGTTTTAACTTTTAAGGGAAGAGAATATACGATAGAAGCCTATGGACATGTTCATTTCCCAGATAATATTTTTCAACAAACGAAACAATCAAGAGATTTTGACCGAGTGAAATTTGATCTTATTAAAAACAACACGATAGGTTTCAGACTTGAATGATTGTAAGCAAGAAAACACTTATTGTTTGAGTCTATGATAAGAAATCGTCAGAGACAAGGGATTGGAGGTTTTTGAAACAAAGAAGATGACTGTTG
>CAZPVB010000040.1:0-23611 GCA_964589855.1 uncultured Bacteroidales bacterium | reverse complement strand
ATTATAGGTTATTATGAAAAAATACGAAAAAAAAAGTTGGTAATAATAATTATAATATTTTTCTTTGCAGTCTGTTTAACAAAAAAAAGGAGAAAACATGTCTGACATTTCAACAAGAGTAAAAGCCATTATCGTTGATAAGCTTGGCGTAGATGATAAAGAAGTAACTCCCGAAGCAAGTTTTACCAATGATCTGGGAGCTGATTCTTTGGACACAGTAGAACTTATCATGGAGTTTGAAAAGGAATTCAACATTGCTATTCCTGACGACCAGGCGGAAAAAATCAGCACCGTGGGTGATGCGATCGCCTACATAGAAAATAACAATAAGTAAAACTATTGCGGTTTTTTCACCCAACTTGCATTTTTCGTTTTAATCAAAGATACCCTCTTTGTAAACAGATGCAAGTTTTTTCGCTTATGGCGAAACTAATTACTTAACTAAATTATTTTCTGATGAAATTCAAAAGAGTAGTCGTAACTGGATTAGGCGCTCTGACGCCAATAGGCAACACCGTTCCTGAATTCTGGAACGGGTTGCTTAATGGTGAAAGTGGAGCAGGTCCGATTACCCGTTTTGATGCTTCAAAATTCAAAACACGTTTTGCATGTGAAGTAAGGGATTATGATCCTATGAATCATTTCGATAGAAAAGAGGCAAGGAAGTATGATCCTTTTTCTCAATATGCCATGGTGGCGGCGCATGAATCTTTTGTAGACGCCGGACTGGATAAGTTTCAGTATGACCCTGACAGAGCAGGTGTTATCTGGGGAAGTGGTATTGGTGGTTTGAGTACTTTTTTTAAAGAAGTATCTGATTTTAACAAAGGCGACGGCACTCCCCGGTTTAATCCCTTTTTTATCCCTAAAATGATTGCTGATATTGCCGCAGGGCATATCTCTATCAAGTACAATTTCCGTGGACCTAATTTTACCACCACATCCGCATGTGCCTCTGCTGCCAATGCATTGGTTGATGCACTCATGTATATCCGTTTGGGTAAAGCCGATATTTTTATCAGTGGCGGATCAGAAGCGGCAGTCAACGAAGCAGGTATTGGTGGTTTTAATGCGCTTACCGCTATCTCCGTAAGAAATGATGATCCCAAAACTGCTTCGCGACCTTTCGATAAAGACCGAGATGGATTTGTGCTGGGAGAAGGGGGCGGAAGCCTGGTTTTTGAAGAACTCGAGCATGCAAAAGCAAGAGGAGCAAAAATATATGCTGAAGTGATTGGCGGGGGACTTTCTGCCGATGCACATCATATGACAGGACCTCACCCCGAAGGACTCGGCGCCAAAAATGTAATGAAATATACACTTGAGGATGCTGACATTCAACCAGATCAAGTAGACCATATCAATACTCATGGAACCTCAACGCCATTGGGCGATATTGCAGAACCCAAGGCAATTATTGATCTTTTTGGTGAACATGCCGGAAAAATTGCTGTCAACTCAACCAAGTCAATGACCGGTCACTTGCTCGGTGCTGCCGGTGCTGTGGAAGCCATCGCTTCTGTTCTGGCAGTCAAAAATGATATTGTTCCACCTACAATAAATCACTTTACAGATGATCCTGAAATTCCAACACTTGATTTCACATATCATAAAGCAAAGAAAAGAACAGTAAATGTTGCCCTCAGCAATACTTTTGGATTCGGAGGACACAATGCTTGTATCGCTTTCAGAAAATATACAGAATAATTTCTGATATTTTGAGCATTTTTAAATCACCTTTCCTCAAAAAAAAACCTTCAGACCAGGATAGTGAGATCATTATCCTGGCCATGAAAAATATTTTTGGATTCAAACCCAAAAATATTTCTCTGTATAAATTGGCTTTTCGTCATAAGTCTGTTGCTACCCCTGAAGAAAATGGTTTCAGACACAGCAATGAGCGCCTTGAATACCTTGGAGATGCTGTACTGAGCTCGGTAATTGCCGATTTTCTCTTTAAAAAATTCCCCTATAAAGAAGAAGGATTTCTTACTGAAATCAGATCGCGCATCGTAAGCAGACAAAATCTTAACCTGCTTTCGAGAAAACTTGGATTTAATCAATTAATTAGAACTACCCGCGAAAATCAATCTGTAGGTACCAGTATCCCGGGCGATGCTTTTGAGGCATTTGTAGGTGCGCTTTACCTCGACAAAGGATACCGGTTTACATATCGCATTATTACCCAAAAGATCATGCAAAACCATCTTGACCTTGAGCAACTGATCAGCCGGGAGGTCAATTTTAAAAGCAAACTCATTGAGTGGTCGCAAAAAGAGAAAAGAGATATTGAGTTTAAAGTGGTTGAAGAACAGGAAAACAACAAAAAAATGAAAATTTATGTTGTTGAGCTTTTTATTGATCACACTTCTGTCTCTCGTGGAAAAGACTTTTCCATAAAAAAAGCTGAACAAATGGCAGCTGAAATTGCCTTTTCAAAAATTATCAGCGGAGACCGTTTTCCTGCTCCCGATAGCAAAGATGAAAGCGATGGCAGTAAATAATGATCCTTTTTAATTGTATTGCACTTTTTCTATCCCATTCATATTGTGCATACATTTAACTACCACCATATTCCCATCCGTAAACCCATTTGATCTTCCGGGTAAACTTCTGATATGTTGCTGAGTTTGTCTTCCCTGTAGGAATTGAGCAGACTTAGTACCAATGCATCAACAACATCGTCTTTCTGCATTTTTTCTTTCATTCTTTTATCTGAGACAATTTTGTTATAGATAGCCTTGGCATCGGAGTGATATCTGTTAAGGATAGCCATTCTTTCCACAATACCATCATTCGTTTTTTTTGAATACCGAAGAGGGGTTTGATTGTTTAGTTTTTGATACGCTATTTCAGGGTGAGACTCAAAGAAGATTGAACGTGCCCATGCGTTTTGGTGCAAAAACTCGTTAACCTCTTTTATGCGCGGAAAGATATTCCAACTTTGTTTACTGATTTTTTTTCCAGTGATCATAAAATTGGTTGATGAAGCGCTGGAGTAGGTTTCTTCGTAAAGCGCCTGACGACATGGCGGACTAAATATTGAAGAGTGCTTTTTGCCCAGTATCTTTCTTGCCTGCATGTCGCATCTTCTATGATTGGGTTGATCCTGATCTGTATTTTTCAGCGGCAATAAACCAATGGGCATATCCACCAGGAACCGGTAAGATTCATTTTTTGTTTTGATGTTGGTTACCAACTCGGAAAATGTTGGTGAGAAGCGATATGTGAACTGGTTTGAGGTCTTATGCATAATTACCATGATCCAACCAGATCGACATGCGTCTATTCCTCCGTATGAAATTATTTCCATAGATGAAAATGAAAACGGTTGTTTTAGCAAGTTATATTAACAACTCAAAGAAAAATAAACTAAATTTGCAGAAGTTGTAATGTATAATTTTAAAAAACAAAGTTATGGAAAACAAGAGATGGGTTATTTTAATTTTTATGGTTTCTTTCACCTTTTTTTCTTCTTGCGAAGATTGGCTGGATGTAACGGAATCATTTGATTATCAGCATGATTTTATCATTGATACAAGTACCACTGAATACAACAATGAAAGTGTGGTCGTCTTGTCGGAAGAGGAATCTTTAATTGAAGATTATGGTGATAAAATTAAAAATATGGACGTTGAGCAAATCAAGTTCTGGGTAAAATCGCATCAGGGAACAGATGAGCAGGCACTAATCGAAGGAACTTTTTCGGTGGCACGCGCTGATGGGAGCGATAAGTCGGTCATTGCTTATTATGAGAATCTCAATATAAGCGATTTAGTCAACACTCCCATGGAACTGGATCTAAACTCGGATGGGGTTAATCTCCTTGAACAACTCATGGAAACAAGTCCATTTTCCCTGACGCTTATTCTGGACGGATCTGTAAATGAAGCGCCGCTGGATTTTGTTGTAACAGTTGAGATTACTGCTAAAATGACGGCCAATCCTTTAAATTGATCTGTCCCTTCAAAAAAACACTTCAGTTATCTGTAAAATTTTTACAGATAGTACTGAAGTGTTTTGGGTTTAATCAATCAAAATTACTTGCTGATCCATGCGGTATACATCCAAACAAGTTTTTCCTGTTCGCGGGTATACTGTATAGCCATATCATTGGTGCCTTCATCATCCATTCCGGCAGTGTAATCAATGATGTCGCGCTGTTTGGCAATAATCTCTTTTAACCCATCAAGAATTCCATTTACACAATCAACATCTTTTGATACATTTTTCAAAGGTTTTACATCGGACATGTGCATGTAATCCCCGAAAGTATGCATAGGCGTACCACCTAAAGTCAATACACGTTCTGCAATTTCGTCAATTTTTGCATGAAGGTCGTCATACAGTTCTTCGAACTTGGCATGCAATTCAAAAAAACTACTTCCTTTTATATTCCAGTGAAAACCTCTTACATTCTGGTAAAACACCTGATAATTTGCCAACAGGTCGTTAAGTTTACCAATTAATTCTTCAACTTTTTGATTCTCTAAACCTATCTGGTTTGTAGTCATTGTTCCGTTTTCTGTATTCATCTTAAAAAAAATTTTAAAGTTTATAATGAAGTTAATATTTAATTTGTGGTGAACTATTTCACCGTTATCTCATCAAACTCGCCCATGATTTGCAACTTAACCTGTTTGAGTTTGAATCCTTTTATTTGTTTTTGTTCAAAATATTCCTGCAACAATTTATCCAGCTCGGGGTCATAATAATCCTCTACACGATTTGATTGTTTGTCGTAAATATGATGGTGATGTTCCGTAATCAGATCATAGCGGATTTTATCACTATCACTTTTTACTTTTTCTACAATTCCTTTGGAAATAAAAATATCCAAAACATTGTAGACAGTTGCCAGCGACAAATTAGGAATGGTTGTGATGACCTTTGTATAAATTTCTTCAACAGTAGGGTGGTTCAATTCCTTTATTGCTTTGGCCACTGCTACACGCTGGGGAGTAATTTTCAGACCCGCTTCTGATATTATTTTTATGAATTGCTGCATAATTTTATTTTTAGTTTGTGATCACACTTTAGTAACAGTATAAAATGATAATTGTTCTTAGATAAGAATATTTATAAATAAAAAATGTAACAATTTCCTGAAGAGTTTCTGTAACTGCCTCTAATGCAATAAAAAAAAGTTTTATACCTGCTGCAAGCATAAAACTTTTTAATTAAAATTATTTGTGAGGAGTTTTATGCTCCCCTTTTCTTAACAGGCATTTCTTCTGTAATACCTTCCTGTACCTGAATATTAATACCATCAGAGATGCCGGTTTTAATGGCTACTTTTTCAAAAACCTGATCTTCTTTTTCGATTTCCACATAAGTAGTGTCGTCCTCAAAGATCAAAACACTTTCTTTGATGGCCAGCACACTATCTCTTCTTTCCAAAACGATATCAGCGGTAGCACTGTATCCGGCCCTTATGAAATAATCTTTGTTAAGTTCAATGGCGGCCCTTATTTCAAACTGTATGGCACCATTTTCCTCAATTCCCTTGGGGGATATATGTTCCAATATTGCATCAAAAGATGCTTCCTCAATGGCACCAATGGTAAGAATAAGATTCATGCCTTCTTTGATCTTTCCCACTTCCGATTCATCAACCTTTCCCTGGAAGATCATTTCGCCCATATCGGCAACAGTTACAATGGTTGTTCCGGCATTGAAGTTATTGGCTTCGATGACCGAGTTACCAATTTCAACCGGTATTTCCAAAATCATACCGTCGATGGTTGATCTGATGAGCGTGTTGCTCGATTCGCCTGAAGATCGGCTTACCCCATCTCGTATCAGTTCAAGATTGTTTTCTGCTGCGTTCACTTCTTCCTCTGCATTTTTGAAGGCAATTTCAAAGGGAATGTATTCACTTTCGGCAATCACTTGTTTTTCAAAAAGTTTCTTTTGCCGTTCAAAGTTTAATTTTGCCTCTTCATGGGCAATCCGTGCTCTTTTTAAACGACTTTCTGCGGTATTCAGGCTCACCATGTTGGGCACGATGCGTATGCGGGCTATGATCTGGCCTTTTTCTACCAGATCTCCCTCGTTAACGAATATTTCATCGATAATCCCGGAAACGGTGGGCTTTACCTCAATCTGATTGCGGGGCACAATAGAACCTGTTGCCACTGTTTTGAGGATAATATCTGTATAGAAGGGCTTTTCTGTTTCAAAAAACTCTGGTTTGCTTCTCGACTTGGAGTACAAAAAACCAATGGTTCCCAGAAAGAGTACAAGTACAATAACGATCAATGATATTCTCAATACTTTTTTCATGACTTTGATATTTAATGTGTTCTATAATGATTGATTATTTTGTTCTTTTTTTCGATTGAGCGTGTTAAAGGTTCATTATTCGTTGCGTAGAGCATCAATAGGTTTTATGGATACGGCGCGTTTGGCGGGCATAAATCCTGCAAAAGCTCCCGAAAAAATCAAAATAAGCAGTGCCGTAATGCCAATATTGAAATCCACCCCCGGGTTTTGAAATGCTTGATTTTCACCTGCATTTGCCGCAAGAGCTTTGCTTATAATCTCGAGCAGGAACACAGCAAGGGTTAGTCCGAAATAACCGGCCATGGTTGTAAGAAAAATAGATTCGGTGATGATCTGACTAATGATGACACGCGGAGTGGCACCCAGCGCTCGTTGTATACCTATTTCCCTGGTGCGCTCTTTTACCACTATAAGCATGATATTACTGATCCCTATAACGCCGGCAAGCAGTGTTCCTATACCCACAATCCATACAAGTACATTAATTCCCAGAAACAAACCACTCATTTTGCGAAACTGCTCCTCAAGATTAAAACCGGTAATAGCAGCTGTATCATGGGGAGCAACCTTATGGCGACCTTTTAATAGTGTTTTCGCTTTTTCGTCAACCACACTTGCCGGGATGTTTTCTTTGGCTGTAATGGCAAACCAACCCACCACATCGCCATAGTTATAGGTTCTTTGCAAGGTAGTGAGCGGAATATATATACTTTGCGATTTATCTCCTCCAAAATTAACATTGCTGTTGAGCGGACTGAAAACACCCACCACCTGAAAATAAACTCCATTGATCCTTATGTATTCACCGATGGGGTCTTCATCTTTTTTGAAAAGTGTTTCGTAGACATAGTCTCCTATTACGGCAACCTTTCGGGTTTTATCAATATCTATCTGGTTCAAAAATCTTCCCGTTTTTATTTTCACAGGATCTATCAGATTCCATTCGGGAAAATCTCCATTGATGGTAAATGACCCGGTAAGCAAACCTCTGACCACATTATCGGTAGAGTTTGTTCCTCCTCTTGCCTGTAAACGAGGAGCAAGAATCTCTATTTCAGGGATATTGCTTTTGAGTGCTTCAATATCCTCTGTTCGGAAGCTGAATCTTCTGCCTCGCGGAAACCCGGCATAGGGTTCAGAAGTTGGTTGTGTCCAGATGAAAACACTGTTGGTAGCAAAATCTTTCATGCCTTCCATTACTCCATTGCTGAGTCCTCTGCCCGATCCCAGCATGATGATGAGCATAAAAATACCCCAGAAAACACCAAATGCTGTTAAGAAAGTGCGCATCTTGTTCTTTTTCAATGCTGCAAATATTTCCTGCCATTTATCCAAATCAAACATGATAACTGATTTTAAAATTGATAATTGCTGCTTTCATTTTGTAAAGTGCCCATCGGCAGTTTTTTTATTCATCCCTCAGTGCTTCAATGGGTTTTATTCTTGCTGCTCTCAATGCGGGTACAAATCCTGCAATAGCACCAGAAATAATCAGGATCAGGGTGGCGCTGACAGCAACACCAAAATCAGCGGAGGGATTGCTGAAAAACTCGAACTCAATACCCGATAAAAGTTCCATTACACCCACTCCCAGTAGCAAGCCTATGTATCCGGCAAAGGTGGTGATCAGAACAGATTCAAACAATATGAGCGATACTACTGAAAGAGGTGTGGCACCCAATGATTTGCGAATGCCTATTTCTTTGGTACGTTCTTTTACTACGATGACCATAATGTTGCTTACACCCACAATACCTGCTATGATAGTACCAATGCCAATAATCCAGATAAACAGGTGGATGCCTTTAAAAATACCCTGTACCTGCATATAGTTCTCGAAACTATTGTAGGTGCCCAGTGCCCGTCGGTCTTCCGGGTCAAAGTTGTGTGTTTTTGCCAGGCGATTGCGAATTTTTTTTTCTGCTTCCTGTGCCTGCTCCATGGTATTGGCTTCTATGGTCATTGACAATTCATGCAAGCGGTTGGCCCCATTAAATACTCTCTGAGCGGTACTTATGGGAATATAAACCATCCTCAGCCGATTCTCATTTTGCACCTCATCTTCAAAAACACCTACTATTTTAAAAGGAATGTTGTTCACTTTTATATACTTTCCCAGTGCACTTTCCTTTTCATTTTTAAAAAGTATTTCCTTTACAAGTGTGCTAATGACCACTGTCTTGCGATTTTCCCTGAGATCTATCTCATTTACAAACCTTCCCTCCATGATATCCAGTTTTTCTATGTGCTGGTAGTCGGGGTGCACATTGCGGATCGCGAAGGAGTGCACTTCGTTTTTGTAGGTGATCTGACTGCTGAACCAAATGTTGAATCTGCCTGAAATATATTCCCTTTCTGGTATATTATGGTAGAGGTTGGTATAATCATCGTTGGTAAATCTGATCTCCCTTCCTACATTCATGCCGTTATGTGCCACACTGGTGCGCCCTGTCCATATCCACAGTGAGTTTTTTGCAGAGCGTGAAAACTGATTTTCAAAACCGTTTTCCAGTCCTTTACCCGATCCGAGTAAAACAATCAGCATAAATATACCCCAGGCTACACTAAAGCCTGTAAGGAAGGTGCGCAGTTTGTTTTTTTGGATGGTGGCAAATATTTCCTGCCATTTATCGAGATCAAACATGATTGTATGTTTTTTATAATCCTTCAGTTATTAGATGCTGTTGATCAGAATTTATTTATTGCATTTTCGGCTATAACCATTTCATGACCGTTGGATTCAGGCGTATAATCCGCTTCTATGTTGCCATCTTTGAGTTTAATAACTCTTTTACTCATGTTGGCAATATCATTTTCATGGGTAACAATGATCACGGTTATTCCTTCTGAATTGATGTTTTTTAGCAGATCCATCACCTCGTAAGAAGTTGTGGAGTCAAGTGCACCGGTGGGTTCATCGGCAAAGATCACTTTGGGCCGGGCAATCAGTGCACGTGCAATGGCTACTCTTTGCTTTTGTCCTCCCGACATTTCATTGGGCATGTGTTCTGCCCATTCAAGCAATCCCACTTTATCCAGATAATCAAGAGCAATTTTGTTGCGCTTTTTCCTGTTCACTTTTTTATAGTAGAGTGGCAGGGCTACATTCTCCATAGCGTTTTTGAATGATATTAGATTAAAGGACTGGAATATAAAACCTATGTATTCGTTTCGTAGCAATGCCGCACGTGTTTCCGATAAATCCTTTATGTGGCGGCCGTCCAGATAATACTCCCCTTTATCATAATGGTCGAGAATACCCAGAATATTGAGCAGTGTTGATTTTCCTGATCCGGAACTGCCCATGATGGATACAAGGTCGCCTTTTGAGATTTCAAGATCGATACCTTTCAGCACATGCAAAACATTGCTGCCTGTAACGTATGATTTGTGTAGATCTTTCAGTGATATCATTGTGTAAGTTTTTAGTTTATGTTTGCATTTCTAATATCAGGCCAATATACATAAAAAGCACATAATCAAACATATAACAGGTATTCTTTGCGTCGCTGCTAAAAGGGTTTGTACGGGTTCGCACAAATGATGTACGTTAATGAACAGCAATGCAGCAATTTCACTTTTTTAGGATAAAAATGCAATTAGTTTTGCTATCACAAAAACATTATTTATAAATTGATTTGTTTTACTGTTTTTTTTATAGCACGAAAATGAAGTTGAGGAAGAACTGAACGAACAGAGTAAGTTGAATTGTTGAAATTTGGTGGGATGAGTTGCTTAAATTGTAATGAGTTTTGGATAGGGGTATTATCCATATTATAAGTTAAAGATAGTTGGTGCGTAGATCTTATTTGTTTTGATCATCTGAAACACCTGTTATTTTTGCTATTTTTGAAACGAATGAAAATAGTAGGTTTAAAAAAAGTATTTTAGAAATATTGGATCACTTTTATACCATCATTATGAGCAAGTTTCTTTACAAATACAATCAGAAGGTTCAACCCGGTGATATTGACCAGTTGAATCATGTAAACAATGTCGTTTATGTGCAATGGATACAGGATGCAGCAGTGAAACACTGGAACAGCGCAATTTCCGCTGAAATAAGAGAAAAATATGTGTGGGTTATACTCAGGCACGAAATTGACTATAAAAACCCAGCCAAATTGGGGGATCTTCTTACGATCGAAACAAAAGTACTGGAGGCAAAAGGGATTACCTCTGTGAGAAGTGTAAAAATTTACAGAGAAAAAGACCAGAAACTTCTTGTGCAAAGCATTACCAAATGGTGCATGCTTCATGCCGATACACTCCGTCCTGCCAGAATTACCGAAGGTATCAAAAACATATTCCTTGCCGGTTCTTCCCATGATAATCCCTCAAACTGATCAGGGATATCTGCATAAAAAACACCCCCTTTCATATCGAAATTGAAAAGATTTCGAAGGACTATCTTACGATCGTTACCTTTTTTCTGAACACTTTTTCATCGTTTATGATCTCCAGAAAATATACGCCAGGTTGCAAATGATGCACCGGAATTTCTGCAAAAGAGGTCTGAATTCTTTCAGAAAAAATCATTTTTGGTTCGATGGAAAGCAAACGAATGTTCAGATCTTCCCCCATCTGGGGCAGTCCCTCGATATGTAAAATACCGGAAGCAGGATTGGGGAAAATTTTTACATCCGGGAATTCCGGGAAAGCGGTATTGAAAGATATCTCGGTTGTGAAAACCGATGATATAGGCTCGCTTAATTCATTATCAACCCCTAACAATGCCGAAATATTGATCGTATATTGTTGGTTGTATGCTAAATCCTGTAAAGGTTGAATTGATATTTCTGTTTTTTCTGTGTTTATATCCGCCTGCACGGCAATTGCCTCTCCTTCATTGCCTGTTCCTTTTTGAAGTAAAACTGCCTGGGAAATGTTTTCAGAGGTTATTTCAGAACCATCTTCAAGTCTTACGCTTTGATTAAATGCAATATTGAGTGTTTTATTTACCGGCACACTTAAGCTTTGCGGAGATGGATCAAATTCTGCTTCGGGTGGGCCAAAAGACTCTCTTGTGCTGAACTGATAGGTGATCTCTTCTGTCAGATCACCCTCCAGTCCCATCAAGGGTGCGATCTTTAGTTGATAAGAAGTGTTCAATGCAAAACCACCGATAGCATTTAAAAGAAAAATATTGTCAGTATTGTTGATCTCAACTTCCAATTCAATGTCAACTTCCTCTTCATTTTCAGTCATCAGTGTAAAATATTCGGGTGCTTCAAGGGGTGTTATGGCATTGCCATTGGCAAGTCTAACAGGTTGTGAAAAAATGATCATGATTTGGTCCTCTGGTTCCAGGTCTGATGAATTGTTAATGGGATGAAAATGAACAGAAGGCGCTCCAACAGATGTTCTGGTTGAAAATGATATTTCTGTTAGGTTACTCATTACATTGTCTTCACCTAAAACGGGATCGATCTGCAATACATAAGTTTTTCCTGGAAGAAGCGATTGATCTGGTGCGATCTGAAATTGAGTATGGTCTTCTCCAGCAATACCAGATATGGCGAATTCTTCTCCCTCTGTGTTTTCTTCAAAAAGATTCACCAGCTCTTCGATATCTTCATCCTGAAGAAATTCTCCATCGGGGCCTTTTACCTGCTGATCAAACGACACCTGAAATGAGGTATGATGCAGGTCGATATTTTCTGATCCATCTCCCGGATCAACCGTTACCTCTGGTGCTCCCAATGGGGCGCGGGTTGTAAAGGTAAAACTGAGCGGGTCGCTCTGCGTTCCCCAGTAACCTTGTACCTGCCCAACCTCAATGGTATATTGTGTTTCAGCTTGCAGATATTCATTGGGTTGTACCGCAAACTGATTACCATACGCGTTGACGGAAGTTGTAAAATTGACTGTATTACCCGGGTTGCTGGTTTCGTAAAAACTTACAAGACTATGAATCTCATCATCCTTAATTCTCTTGTTTTGTGGTAGTTGTATTTGTTGGTCAAAGGTAATGGTGATCTTTTCCCAGACAGAAATACCCGTATCGCCATTTTGCGGTTCAGATGTTGCAAGGGGTGCACCATCTTCTGATCCGCTAAGGTAAGATGATTGCACGATATTTTTTGTATTGTCTTCCTGCAAAAAAACAAGTACATTTAAGTCTGACATTTCCTCTACGTTAGTGGAAGTCATATCAAAAGAATGCGAAAAATCAACAGATTCACCAGATAAGAGATCTAAAGTTGTCCCATTGGCATTGGGTACCATTTTCATCATTACGCTGTAAAAAACAGTTTCTCCATTGGTGGAAGCATTACCGGTTGTTGAATTTTCCAGAATGGCTATCTGGAGCGTAAGATCTTCATGATCCGCATAGGGCAATACAGATCCTTCAATATGAATGTCATTTCCATCGATGTAAAAAGCACCGGTAATATCAACCAAAGTTTTTTCCTGTAAAACATTGTTAAAAGCATTGTTCACTGCTCCTGAGCTAACACTTACCCTACTTCCGTTGATGATAAGATCAGGCACGGAAGAAACACTGTAATAACCCCTGCGGGAGTTACCATCAGAATTGAAATAAGGATCACCACTGCCAGGCCAATTCATCTGGTATTTGACCACAGAAAGGTTTTCTTCGTTGTTTTGAAGAAAACTATTGAAAAACCCCAGGTTAAAACTGGCACAGGGTGGGCAGGTGGAACTGGTAAATGACTCAAAAAGTGGTTTTTTGTCAGAAACAATTACCGGATTGGTAAATCTTCTGGTAATGGTGTCATTGTGTGGGTTACTATCCGAATTGGTGCCATTTACATTAGAGATGAAGAATTCTACATGATTTTCACCTTGTTGGGGTGAAATTGTTTGGGTAGTTTCAAAATTTATCGTTTCTGCGTATTCAGCATTGAATCCCAAAAAAGATTCTGTATGTAAATCACCATGGTTGATCCTCCAGTTCAGATCAAAGGAGTAAAGCGGAAGGTTTCCTTTGTTTTTAATGCTCCCCGCAATGGTTAGGGGTTCATCCACAATACCTGGAATATCAATGCTACTCAATGATGCATCATACTCTTCCGGAAAAAATAATTTTATGTTATCAATAAACCAACTGTTAATGTTGCTGCTTTTCCCATCAAAATAAAAAGAAAACTGAATGTTGCTGCTGTTGACAGGGAAATTATTTTTCAATACAAAAGCCTTTTCTTCGGAAGGAATATCATGATAAATATTTTCTTCCCAGATGTTTTTCCATGCTCCTCCCTCTACACGGTAAGAAAGTCCTACACTGAAAAATCCAGTATATCTGTCAAGACTATGCAAAAAAGAAATAACCAGAAAATCAGCATTTATATTGCTCAGATCAAGTTCAGGTGTAATCAGTCTTGTTTTCCCATCAAATTGGGGCTGGTAATGAAACTTTACTTCGGGTGCTTCTCCACCGGCTTCGGAAGTTTCAGATAAGCTCCAGTTGCCCGGTTGTGATGAGATATCCCAGTTTTCGGGTGGAAAAACATTATGTTGGAAATTTTCGTCGAAATATATTTGTGCATGAAGGGTGGAAAAAAGAATAAAAATTGTGCTAAAGATTGTAATCGTTTTTGTCATGGTTATAAAAGATTGGTTATATGAATTGATGAAAATTAAATTACATATATAGTTTTGTGATTATTAGGCAAATATACTAAAATTGATAAAAAACACAGTTTTTTTATACCTATTTTCCGCAGAAAATGGATGAGGAGAAGAATTATTTTTTACATTTGTTGTGAAATGTTTCTGTATTGATGCCTGAATAATTGTTTCTATATTTTCTATTGGTGTTCGGTAATAAAAACCTAAAAATAAAAATGGTCAAAATTTTTTATACTGAAACCAGCATATTCTGGTTCTTTATATTTCAATAAATATCAAAATAAAATTTATTTTAACAACTCCAAATTTATGATCTTTCCCCAAAAACAACTATTTTGTTTTCTATTTGATCTGTAAAAGTTATGGTGCTTTTGAAGAGATCATTCAAAATATCTCCTTTTTCGACATCAATTAAAAAGAATATTTCTCAAAATTTATTATTTGCAAATTATTTATATCAATCATTAAAAATACTCATCATGGCAAAAGTTGTTGTTTTAGGTGCCGGTGTATCAGGTCACACTGCTGTAATGCTTTTACGTAAAGAATTAAGCAAGGATCATGAGGTAATCATGGTAAGTCCCAACAGTAATTATCAATGGATTCCTTCCAATATTTGGGTAGGTATAGGACAAATGACACGAAAGCAGGTTGTTTTCCCCCTGGCACCGGTTTATAATCGTAAGGGAATTGTTTACAAACAAGCCATGGCAAAGAATATTTATCCTGAGGGTGATGCTCATTTGAACGCTCCTTTTGTGGAAGTTGAATATGTAGAGGAGGCCCGGCGAGGACAAAAAGAAAAAGTTGATTATGATTACCTGATCAATGCCACCGGGCCGAAATTGAATTTTGAGGGAACACCAGGACTGGGTCCCGATGGGCATAGTTTATCTGTTTGCACCTATACACATGCCGAACATGCCTGGGCGAAACTACAGGAAACCCTCGATAAAATGGCAAAGGGCGAAAAACAACGCATTGTTATCGGTACTGGGCATCCTACCGCTACCTGCCAGGGTGCAGCCTTTGAGTATGCATTGAATGTGGCATTTGAGATCAATAAACGAAAATTGCTCGATAGAGCGGAGATTACCTGGATCACCAATGAATATGAACTGGGAGACTTTGGCATGGGAGGTGCTTTTATTAAAAAAGGTGGATATGTTACCTCCACTAAAATTTTCACCGAATCTATTTTGGCTGAATATGGTATCAAATGGATCAAAAGAGCAGGCGTTACAAAGGTAGAAGAGGGTATAATCCATTATGAAAACCTTGAGGGTGAGCAAAAAACCATTTCCTTCGACTTTTCTATGCTTATCCCTGGCTTTGCAGGCGTTGGATTAAAAGCATACAATAAAAAAGGTGATGACATAACATCCTCCCTGTTTGCTCCAAACGGACTCATGAAAGTAGATGCCGATTATACACCCAAAGAATTTAACGACTGGAGTGTGAACGATTGGCCATCCACCTATCAAAATCCGGTATACGAAAACATTTTTGCTGCCGGCATTGCATTTGCACCACCACATGCCATTTCAAAGCCGGTAAAAAGTAAAAACGGGACACCTATTTTTCCTACCCCTCCCCGCACAGGAATGCCTTCTGGTGTTATGGGAAAAGTAGTTGCCCTTAATGTTGCAAGATCAATAAAATCAGGGAAAACCACCATAAAGCATAAAGCTTCTATGGGGAAAATGGGTGCCGCATGCATCATTTCATCCGGATATGGCCTACGCGACGGCATGGCAGCTACCATGACCGTTTTTCCTATTGTACCCGACTATGAAAAATATCCCCAGTGGGGCAGGGACATCAGCTTTACCATTGGCGAACCTGGTTTGGCCGGTCACTGGATGAAACTCTTTATGCACTACATGTTTATGTACAAAGCGAAAGCACTACCAGGTTGGTCACTCATTCCTGAATAAGGTATCTGTCTATATAAACTTTAAAAATCCAAAATATGAGACCACTCTAAAAAGTCAATTGTCCGCAGATTCCACCGATTTACACAGACGCTTAATTCTGATAATCAGTGGGTTTAAAAATATAAAATGAACACATATTTGCCGAAAATAAGTTTTTCGGAGTGGACTCAAATATTAATCTCTAATCTTTTTTACTATGATCAGAAAACCCATTCCCAAAGGATACAAAGATGAAGACTATCCGCCTATGCCCACCAAAGCCCGAAAGTTCCTCAGGAAATTCTGGCCTTACCAGATACTCAGATTTTTTGTGCTCAACCTCAAAATCATGCGAATCGTAGTAGGGGGGCACTCCTGACCCGAACAATAGTTTTGATTATATAGATTGTTTGTTTATCTTTGTGTGAACAAGAGAAGGGAAAATGGCAAAATAATTGCTATTTGCTTTTTGTTGATCCCTTGGGTTGAAATCGCATGGAACTATTCGAAAAATGCATTTTTTACCCTGTAATAATTATGCATATAAAACAATCACGTATGAAAAATTTGATACCATTTTTTGCTTTTTCTCTGTTTTCGTTACTTTCCAATGGACAGATCGTTCTCACCGATGCCAGCCAAAATGATATATCCAACGATACATTGCGGGTATATGGGCAACCTTCCGATGATTACATAAAAGCAAATATCTTTTTCTCAAACGAAACTGATCAGACCGCTTATGTTTTTGTAAGAAAAGAAGAAATTGACATACAAGAGGGTAGTTCAGTTACTTTTTGTTGGAATGATTTCTGTTTCACCCCCGTGGTTTCAGATGTTGAAAAGCCGCTGGCGCTCGAACCGGGTGAATCTTCATCTGATACCGATTTTTATTCTGAAATATATCCCGAGGGTGCAACAGGCGAATCAATCGTACAGTTTGAGTTTTACAGCGACCGCGATGATTTTGAACCCGTGGTTGTTACCATTGTTTATGTAGTTTCCTCTTCAACTCATGTATCTGAATCACATTCTTTCCAATGGTCGATATCAGATCCTTACCCAAACCCTGCCCGTAATTTTACCCGGATCGATTATCATATTCCTTCAAGCACTAACGATGCAAGATTGGTGCTCAGAGATCTTGTAGGGAAACAGGTTCTCGATGTACCCCTCTCCTCTGAAAAAAATCAAATCCAGATTCCAACAAATCAACTTAATAATGGTTTATATATCTATTCACTTATTTATCGAGAGAAGATTTATGAATCCAAAAGACTTCTTATTGCCAATTAAGAGAATGACCGACCGGAAATACAATCCGGTCTTTTTTATCGTTTATATTTTTCTTTTTAAATCCATAAAATCTTATTTCATGAAAAAAAAATTACCCTCAAAGGTACTTTCCCTTCTTTTTGCTTTTTTAAGTATTTCTGCCTTACAGGCTCAAATCTCTCAACCCGGCACACCACCGAGTTTCAGCAATGATCAACTCAAATCCTCTGTTCCTGTTGAGAAAATGCCTAAAGTAGAGGTTGAAAAACTGATCATGGAAGACCGTGTGATGGATACCATCAAAGATATTCCATGGCGTTTTGGCGAAAATATTGATGTGAATATTAATCCTCAGAATGCAGGTCGCTGGGACTATCTCAACAATGGCGATAAAATCTGGAGAGTGGATGTTTATTCCGAAAATGCCTTTACCATCAATTTAATTTTCGATCGGTATCTTTTACCTCCCGGAGCAGAACTCTATGTTTACAATCAGGATCGTAGCGATGTGATCGGTGCCTTCACCGATTATAACAACCAGGATGATGGATATTTTGCTACTACTCTTGTGCAGGGAGACCTTATAACCATAGAGTATTATCAACCCGCTAATGCTAGCTTTGAAGGTGAATTAAATCTTGAAACAGTTACACATGCTTATCGTGATCCTTTTGAGTTTGCGAAAGCTTTTGGTGGCAGTGGATCTTGCAATCTGAATGTTGCCTGCGAAGAGTCAATAGGGTGGGAACAACAAATCCGCTCTGCAGGAATGCTGGTGGTAGGTGGAAATGGATTTTGTAGTGGCGCCCTGATCAACAGCACAGAATCAGATGAAACGCCTTATTTTCTGTCAGCAGATCATTGCTACAGCAATCCTTCTACACTGGTGGTATGGTTTAACTGGCAAAGTGAAACATGCGACAATCCTCCCTCATCTCCTTCATACAATTCCATGTCGGGTGCTACTCTTCGTGCCCGCAATTCTGCCAGTGATTTTTGGCTAATGGAATTCAATCAACCTATCCCCGACGAATATGAGGTTTTTTATGCCGGTTGGAATCGTACCGTTGAAAATACACTGGATGAAACCATTGTGGGTATCCATCATCCCAGTGGTGATATCAAAAAATTCAGTTATGCTGAGGGAGGTGTTCAGAGTTCCGGTTATGGTGGAGCTCCTGGCTCCGGTTCAACACACTGGCGTATTGTTTGGAGTGGAGGCACAACCACAGAAGGTGGTTCGAGCGGATCACCCATTTTTGATGCCCAGGGACGTATCATCGGCCAACTACATGGTGGTGGTGCAGCTTGTGGAAATACACTACCCGACTGGTATGGACGCCTGGGTGTTTCTTTTACCGGTGGTGGCAGCAGTGCAAATAGTTTGCAGTCATGGCTAGACCCTGATGACACAGGCGTAATGTTCATCGATGGCTATGATCCTCTTGGACTTAGTATTGAAAACCCTGAAGATTTTACCGCTACAGTTGTTGCTGCTGATAGTATTAAACTTCACTGGACTGCCAATGAAGCAGGTAATTCGGTGATGATTGCCGTGAATAAAGAAAATGTTTTTGGAAAACCTGAAGGTGGATACGCAGTTGGTGAACAAATTGAAAACGGTGGTGCTATCCTTTATATGGGTAATGATACTGTTTTTGATCACACGGGTCTTGATTTTAACAGTGAGTATCATTACAGAATATGGTCTTTTACTTCCAAGCTTGAATACTCCAGAGGAGTCGCTGCCTCGGCTCTAACGCCCTGTAATTCTCTCACTGATTTTCCCTTCACTGAAGGAATGAACGGGGAAGATATCCCTTCCTGCTGGGAGCAGGAATATGTTTCCGGAGAAACTCCATGGAAAATAGGTGTGGGTAACGACGATGGTTATCCATATAGCACACATGAGGGAGAAAGCAATGTGTTTTTCAGGGTTGAAGGACCCGGCGACTACGGTGATACAACCAGGTTGATGACTCCTGCAATGAATCTGGCTGCCTTCAACACTGCTCAGGTATCTTTCTACTATGCCAATCCTTCCCAATCTTCCAGGCAAGATATTATGAATATCTATTATAAGAACGAACCCACAGAACCATGGAACCTACTTGCTGTATATGATACCGATCAGTTTTCGTGGATCAATGCTGTGATAACCATACCTGAAACCAGCAGCAGTACCTATATCGCTTTTGAAGGCATCGGTAACGGAGGGCGCGGGATTTCTATCGATCAGATTGAGGTCTCCGGTGTCATGGAAGGCGAAATCATCAACCCTGTAAACCTTATAGCAGAAATAGTAGATGATAATCAGGTGCTGCTCAACTGGGAAATGGATACCTTAACGGAAACCAGCCCAAAATCACTTGCCGGATATGAAATATTTATGGACGATGATATTTTATATCAGGGTGATGATCCTGAGGAGACTACTTATTTGAGTGATGCCCTGCCTGTAGGAGATTATGATTTTTATGTAAGATTTTCTTATGGAGATGGAGTTTCATCAGAAAAGTCAAATACAGTAAACGCTGAAATACTGGAAACAGGATCTGAATACACCCTCACTCTTACCCATTCAGGAGAAGGATCAACCACTCCTGCTCCCGGAGAGTATCTCTATAAAGCGGATGCGCAGGTAAGCATTGAAGCTGTGCCTGGAGAATTTCACTATTTTAAGGAGTGGAATGTAAACGATACGCCGCTGGAAGGTGTCAATCCTGTTGTGATTCTCATGGAAAGTGATACGCAGGTGGAAGCAATTTTTAATTTGAATACATATGATCTGGTATTGAATGCTGAACCTGAGGAAGCAGCTGCTATAATGGAAGGAGAAGGAGAATACGAACACGGACAAACCGCAGAGGTTGAGATGGAAACCGCGGTGGGATATGTTTTCCTGCATTGGATGGATGGCGATCAGATACATTCTACACGCTCAGGTTTTCAAATGGAAATGACTGAAAATAAACAATTAACGGCTGTTTTTGAATACAGGGAGCATAACCTTGAACTTGATGCTCAACCCGCTGAAGCAGGAAGTGTTGAAGGTGCGGGTACTTTTGGTGTCAATTCGCCTGTAAATATTTCTACCACACCCAATCCCGGTTGGATTTTTCAAAATTGGACCCAAACGGTTGATGAGGTGGAAACTGAAGTTTCAACCGATCTGTCCTTCGAAATTGTTTTAGATCAGGATGTAAGCCTCACAGCCAACTATGAACCTTTTACCCCTTCTCTTATGGTAAATTTAGAAGGAAATGGTACCACCGATCCGGGTGAAGGTGAACATGTTTACTCCTTTGGTGAGGAAATAACCCTTAATGCAACACCTGATGATGAGTGGAGGTTTGTAAACTGGCAGATCAACGATACTGAATATGAAACCCGCGAAGTAACCTTTACGATTGAAGAGAACGTTGTTGCTACTGCTACTTTTGAACCCACGGTGTCAATAAACCAACTTTCTGCCGAAAATGGAGTTCGTGTATTTCCCATTCCGGCCCAAAACACACTATCTGTTGTTTTTGCAGAAGAAGGAAATTGGAATGTAAGCATTGTGAATATAACAGGGCATGAAGTCCATGTTTTTGAAAAGGAAGTTTCACCAGGAAAAACAGAAATTTTGGATATTTCGCATTTAAATGATGGTATTTACTTTATCCGTTCGCAGCATGGTGACCAAATATATCATACCCGATTCATCAAGAAGTAAAAACAATCAGTTATGAAAACAAAAACCGGGTTGCCTTTATGATAAGGGCAACCCGGTTTTTTTATTTACCAAAAACTGATGGAATGGGGTTAAAATGGCAAATCACCATCGCCCTCTCCCATATCGTTTACCACCGGTTCATCATTTTGTGCAGGAGAAGTATTTTGGTTGCTATCTGATCCCTTTGGAGATCCCAAAAAAGTCATTTGATTGCCTATTATTTCAGTAATATACTTTTTAACGCCATCCTTGTCTTCATAACTTCTGGTTCTGATCCTACCTTCCAGGTAAATCTTGTCACCTTTTTTCAGGTACTTTTCTGACAGATCGGCAAGTTGGTTCCACAAACTAATGTTGTGCCATTCGGTTTGTTCAGCTCTGTTGCCGTCTTTTCCTTTGAAAAATTCAGTAGTTGCAAGTGAAAAATTTGCTACTTTCGAACCACTTTCCAGGTTTCGGATATCAGGGTCTTTCCCCAGATTTCCAACTAAAATTACTTTGTTAACTCCAGCCATATCTTCAATTTTTAATTAAAAAATAACATGAATTAAGTATAAATTTAAGGCAAAAAAATAAAATATACAAATGAAATGGTGTTAAATTGGTATTTTTTTCAATGTTTTCTTTTCCATTTTATTGCCTGGCAAATGTAAAAATTAATTGGCAATGCATTGCAAAAGGGGTTTTTCGATTTGTCAGATTTTATTCTTTGAAGACTAAGTTCTGCATATATTTTGCCTCAGAGTATAATCTGTTTGCTATTTGTTTTCAAAATATGAAGGTAAAAGTTATAATTTAGCTAAACAATACACGTTTAAAAAATAAAAGCATAATCTTCTGAAAATAAATTTTATGACAAAAAGAATCATTGTACTCCTATGGCTTTTGATTTTGATTTTTTTCCCTTTTGCAGGTTCTTTGTTTTCCCAATCGGATGAGGAGCGTTTTCTGTCTCTTGACGAGGTGATTACCATTGCCAGGGAGCAATCGCCTGATGCCATGGCTGCCCGGCACCGCTACCGGGGTAGTTACTGGGAATTCCGGTCTTTTAAAGCGGGTTATTTGCCCGGTTTAACGCTTGACGCCACACTGCCCAACTTAAACCGGAACATACAGGCAGTTACCCTGCCCGATGGAACTGATGTTTTTGTAAGACGAAGTTTGGCTTCCTCGTCCGCCAATTTATCTCTTAGCCAGCGGATCGGACCTACAGGCGGACGCATTTTTATGAGCTCTGGTCTGGAGAGGATTGACCTTATCCGGGAAGATTCCGACAATATAACCTCCTATCTTTCAACACCTGTAAATATTGGATTCACACAACCTATTTTTGGTTACAACCCTTTTAAGTGGGAAAGGAAAATTGAACCCCTGCGATTTGAGGAAGCACGCAAAAGATATATCGAAAATCTTGAAACCATTTCCGTGCGTGCCAACGCTTTATTTTTTGACTTGCTTTTGGCACAGATCAATATCGAAATCAATACGATCAATCTCGAAAGTAACGACACACTTTATCAGATATCCAAAGGTCGCTTTTCATTGGGAAAAATTGCTGAAAACGAACTCCTGCAAATGGAACTGAATGTATTAAATTCGGAGGCACAGCTAGAGCAGGCAAGGATTGATTATGAAGCAGCACTTTTTAGTTTTCGATCCTATCTGGGTTTGGAGAATGTTGATGATCTTACTTTATTGGTTCCGGAGGATAAACACGATCTGGTTATTGATGTGCAGGATGCCCTGGCACAGGCACGTCAAAACCGGTCAGATATACTTGCCCTGGAAAGGAGTAAAATCGAAGCAGAAAGTGAAGTAAGCAGAGCAAGATCAGAAAACCGATTCAATGCCAATTTGTTTGCTGTCTATGGATTAACCCAAACATCCAATGAATTTTCTGATGCTTACATAGATCCCCTGGATCAGCAACAACTCCGTGTGGGGGTGCAGGTTCCCATTCTCGACTGGGGTGTTGGAAAAGGCAGAGTGAGGGTGGCAGAGTCGAACCGTGAACTGGTGAATACCAATGTACAACAATCTCTTATCGATTTCGAACAGGAGATTTTTCTGAGGGTAATGGAATTCAATATGCTGGAAAGACAACTCCTGATCGCCTCCAAAGCCGATACCATCGCTGCCAAAAGGTATGAGGTTTCACGCCAAAGATACCTGATCGGTCGTATTGATATTCTGGAACTAAATATTGCCCTCCAGGAAAAAGACCAGGCAAAACAGCGATACCTTGCGGCATTGAGAAACTATTGGAGAGGATACTATGAAATGCGGCGCCTGACCTTATACGATTTTCAGGAAAACCAACCCATTACCCTGAATTTTGATGAATTGTAGCAAAAGTATGTTTTGGTAAAATATTTTAGTACTACTTTCATTCTCGTTATCGAACTATATTGTATTGCTTTCTAATATCAGTCTTTTATGCTTAATTTTTCCGATACTACTATCGACAAGATCATCGTTCACCATATTGGAAACCCCTCTCATGACGAACCCCTCAATTGCTCCAAAGAGGAATTTCCTCTGCAGGATAGTGAACTTGAAAAAATACTGGCGCGTTTCTTTTTGCACCCTTTTCAGAAAAGCGATCCGGGATATTTTAACTTTAAACATGATAGTGATCTGAATCTCAATGAAATGTATCACTACGCCACACGGATGTTTAATCCCCGGGAAAATTTTCAGATCCAATCGGTAAATATTGCAAAGCACCTGTTCGAAAAGTCAGATCATCCTAAAATCAAATCAGGGGAGTTGTATGTGGTATATCTTCAGAATTGCGTGGTTGATGATGAGGTTACCGATG
>CAZPVB010000039.1:0-23638 GCA_964589855.1 uncultured Bacteroidales bacterium | reverse complement strand
CCATGCCGGTTTTTGGATTCAGAACCGGAGATTTTTCATATCTAACCGATGCCAGTAGCATCAACACTGTAGAACTGGAAAAAATGAAAAACTCTAAACTCTTAATTATTAATGCCTTGCGAAAGGAAGATCATCATTCACACTTTACACTTGATGAGGCTGTGGACATTATCCGGTATTTAAAACCCGAACAGGCCTATCTTACACATATCAGTCATCAAATGGGTTTTCACCGGTCTGTAAACAAGGAATTGCCTGATGGCATAGAATTGGCCTACGACGGATTAAAGGTTACCATTTAAGGTGTTATTGCTGATCTCTTATAATTTTCACCCTTTTCAGGTCCATTTGATTCAATGGATTTACATTCAGATTTTGAACATAATGTGGCAGAAAACGCAGCGACTGGTCATAGAAAAGCGGTACTACGGGCGCATGTTCCAGAATCATACTGTCCATTTTCTGATAATAAATATGTCTGAGAGAATCATCGACTATCGTAAGCGATTTTTCATACAAGCCATCAAATTCCTTATTGTCGAAAAAGGTGTAGTTGGGTCCGTCCGGTGTTTTGTTTTGAGAGTAAAACAGAGCAAGATAATTTTCGGCATCCGGATAATCAGCAATCCATGATGCCCTGAAAATTTCAGATTCTCCTTTTGCCATCATTTCACGAAGGGTTGCAGAGGGCATCACGTTAATAGTAACGGGTATACCCAGTTTTTTTAATTCATGTTGTATAAATTGAGTGATATCAAGATATTGCGAGTTGGTTGATATCTCAAATTCAGGAAGTCCTTTTCCTTCGGGAAACCCCGCTTCCGCAAGATATTGTCTTGCTTTTCCGGGGTTATATTCATATCCACCAGTATTTTCGTTAAACCCGGGCATTCCAACGGGCACAAAACCAGCATGAGCCGGAGTACCCACATTGTTTCTCAGGTAAAAAAGCATTTTTTCCCGGTCGAATGCATGGTTGATGGCTAACCTGATCTTTTGCTTTTGAGTAGCATTCAGGTTTTTCTCTCCTTCCCTGTCGATCAACAGACCCAAATATTCTGTATTGAGAAACGGCTCTGTAATTTTGTAGAATCTGTCCTGATAGGCATCTCTCAGTTCTCCGTTTTGCGTGAGCAGTTCATCCTTGTAACTGGCATCTATACGGGTCAGGATATCAAGATTGCCTTTTACAAATTCAAGAAACGCCGTTTGCCTGTCCATAATAAAGGTAATGGCTATAGCATCAGTATAAGGCAGGCGGGAGCCACCTTCAAATTCAAAATAGCGGTGGTTTTTCCTCAAAACCAGTTTTACACCTTCTTTCCAGAATTGAAAGTGAAAAGGGCCGGTACCAACAGGTGCCTTCCGGAAATCACTGCCTTTTTGCTCTGTCGCTTCCCTGGGTACCACCGAGCAATATTGCATGCAAAGCAAACCCAAAAAAGGGGGAAAAGGTTCCTCCAGTTTTATTTGCAATACTGTATCACTGAGGGCGGTCATATCCAGTTCACCATTTTGCTTGCGTGCCAGTGGATTCATTACCCACAATCCAGGTGAATTGAGTTTGGGATCCGTAATACGTGAAAAACTATACACAAAATCGTCTGCAGTAACAGTGCGCGTAAGGTCTTGACCAAACACCTCACTTTCATGAAAAAAAACATCATCTCTCAAATAAAAAGTATAGGTAAGTCCATCATCCGAAACCGTCCATTCTTTTGCAATGGCGGGCATAATGTTTAGGTTTTGATCCAGTTGAACCAACCCATTAAAGATTTGGGATGTAGCCCAGATATTTGACTGATTTCGGGCATAGACAGGGTCGAGAGATGAAATATTTCCGTCTTCGTTGTACCTGAAAACTGTAAGATCATCGCGATCATCAAACGAACCCTGGCATGCTGCAAAAAGCACTGATAAGGATATCAAATATAGAGAAAAACGTGTAGGCATCATAAAAAAAGCACCATGCAGTTGGTTAAACGATCTGCATGGCGCAAAAATAATAATTTTTCTTCGTAAATGATTTCTCAAAAGAAGTTGTCTATCCATTCCTCATAACCAAACACTCCAATGTCCGCCATTTAATAAGTTCTTCAATAATATTTCAAAACATCAATATTCATCGTGATTATAAGAAGTATTGCCCGGGAACGATCCTTTGCCATGATGCTTAGAATCAAAATTCCCAGTTAGGATCCTCCGAACGGGTATTATCGATGAGTTGGGTTAGTTGATTGACAACTTCGGGATATACAAAAGAAATATCCGTATTCTCCGATGGATCTTTTTCGAGGTCATAAAGTTCTATAGGTCCAAAAGGATTTTCTGCAACATTATTTCTTACCGCTTTCCATTTGCCTTTTCTTACGGCCTGTTTTTTGTCTTGTTCGTGAAATTCCCAATAAAGATATTCATGCTGCTTTTGCTCTTTTCCTGTTAATTCAGGCAGGAATGATATACCGTCGGTAAATTCAGGGGTTGGTATTTCTGCCAAATTGCAGAAGGTAGGCATTACATCCCAGAAAGCAGACATATGATTAGAAACTGTTCCCGGTTCAATGGTTCCGGTCCATCGTGCAATCATCGGAACCCTTATTCCTCCCTCGTAGAGTTGCCTTTTTATGCCCCTGTAGGGATAATTACTGATATCCAAGAACCTCCCGGGCGATTGTCCACCATTGTCGCTGGTGAAAATCACAAGGGTATTTTCATCCAAATTCAGTTCGGTAAGTTTATCAAGCAGTTTCCCTATTTCTTCATCCAGATAAGTGATCATGGCAGCATATCCTTTTTCCTCTTCTGTCCAGTCCATGTTCTCATAAATTCCAAAAGAAGGAACCTCTGAATATCTTTTGCCGGGTAATGCTTCACCATTGTCATGAGGAATAATAACAGGATAATAGAGGAAAAAAGGATCGTTTTGGTTGTTTTCAACAAACTCAATTGCTTCCTGTGTGAAAAGGTCTTGTGAGAACTCATTCATTTCTACCGGATAGCTACCCAATCCTTTATGCCATTCAGAGGTATCGCGATATTCTACCACATTATCGAGCATTACTTTTTCACCGTTTCTGATCAAAAACCCGGGTGTATGGTTGTGCGCCAAAACCTGATCCAGGTAACCAAAATAGTGGTCAAACCCGTGTTTGTTGGGTTCTCCGGTAGTACCCACAACGCCCAGTCCCCATTTTCCGATCAATCCGGTAGTGTATCCGGCATCTTTTAGCAGGGTTGCAATGGTAACCGTATTTTCCGGTAATGGCATCTGACCGCTGGGTTCTACCTGTCTGTTTCCGCGCACCGGTGTATTACCTGAATGCAGTCCGGTCATTAACACAGATCGGGAGGGAGCACATACAGCAGATCCGGCATAATGTTGTGTAAATCGCATACCATCTTCTGCCATTTGATCAAGTACCGGGGTTTTTATCAGTTCTGAACCAAATGACCCCAGATCGTTATACCCCAGGTCATCTGTCAAAATATAAATGATATTGGGTTTTTGATCTGTTTCTTCAACCTCATGGCAACCCACAATTCCTGTTAAGGCGGCAATTGCAATAATGGTATTGTTTTTCATCTGTTTATAATTTTATTAATTCGGTCAGATGGAGCTCGCCAAAACTCCGGTTTTGTATTTTTTTCCATACCATGAATTATAATCATCCGCGTGTGTGTCAATAGTATTGTCATGGCTCGGTTCATCTGTTTATAATTTTATTAATTCGGTCAGATGGAGTTCGCCAAAACTCCCGGTTTATTCCTTTTGCCATGCTGCGAATTATAGTCATCCTCGTGTTTATCAAAATTGTTTTCATGGCTCGGTTCATGTAGCAGTTTATTTATGTTTTTTGAATTGGTAAATGGCTGGATTCTTTGCAGGATTGGGAAAGTAAAATCTGAACATAATGAATGATGTCCGCAAAAAACAACCAATCAGATTTTAAAAATAAACATCTCAATGTTGGAAAAAAAAACAAATAATTATGTCAATGCAGGGAATTGTTGAAGAATTAATGATCGTTTCAAGACTAAAAAACTGCCCATTGTAAAACGGGCAGTTTTTTTCATCAGACTTTTATACTTGAATCCCAACATTTACAATAAAATTGATTTTTGACTGCGTTAAGACTTTCAAATCCTCCGGGAAAAAAACCTGGAGTAATCCATCTATTGCTTAAATTAATATTTTTATAATAGTAAAAAAATAAATTATAAAAACATGATAGGATTATTCTTGCTTTATCACAGTAATTTCAATGGATTTTACATCCTGTAGATAATCTTCTGCCCAATTACCAGAGCTGGATGCAACCATGGTAAAAGTATAGGTGGTATCTGTAGCCAAATCTGGTGCAGGGTATCCTGCAACAACAACTGAATCGAGGTCATTGCTGATGGCAGTGCCCTGCCTTTTGGGATCATTTGCATCATAAGTATTCCTTTCCCGATGCCCTCTGAAGTAGGTTAAAAATTCTCCCTGGGTCTGATCGAGGTACACAACAAAACCCTGACCTGAGCTGAGGGTATTACTTTCTATATTGGTTGAAAATTCGGCAGAGGGTGTTATGGCTTCTTCTTTGTTGCATCCATATGCAAGCAAAACCATAAAAACTGCCGCAATAAAAATGTTTTTTTTCATAATTCCTGGAATTAAATGATTAGTGATTGATGAATGTTTGGTAATTGTTTTGTCACCGTGTATAATGTCCGGTTTTCCGGTTATGTTTGTTTTAAAAACAGTTATTTACGTTGGTAAACTCCCTGGTTTAAAACACTGTGAAAGTTTTGAAGCCGAGCACTACAGGTTACACATCTAATTTTATTTACATACATTGTTTTCAGAAAGATCATTAAACTTACCAACCAGGGTTTTGTTCCAGTTTTCCTTCACTTAGGTTGATTTCTCTCAAAGGTATGGGTAAAAACTCGTGTTTGCCTGTTACAAAAAAATCACCGGAGGATGCTGGACCGAGCTGCCTGCTGAGTAACTCCTGCATATTGATACCCCATTCAGGATCAAAACTCCATCTGATCAGATCGAACCATCTATGGCTCTCAAGGGCAAGTTCCACATCTCTCTCATGTATGATCGCCTCAACGGAGAGTGCATCAATAGTGGGCATGTCTACTCTTTCTCTCACCTGGTTTAATGCATCCAACCCGGCACCCGTTGTTTGACCGAGCAGAAACTGTATTTCGGCATACATTAAAAGTACATCAGCATATCTGATCATGCGGCGATTGGTAGGATCATTTTCGGGCGCATCTTTGTCATTGTAAACGGGATAATAGTACTTTTTTAATCCAAAACTTTTGGTACCATAAGGATTAGGATTGGGTATCAATCCTCTGTTAAAAGCAACCCTTTTGTTGTTCAGACCGCTTAAAAATGTTTCGTTATAGAAGGCAGTATTTTCAGGTCTGAAATCCATGGTATCGCCGTCCATGTATAAGGTGGCATAAGCTCTGGGATCGCGGTCAAACCCTTCGGGAGCGCCTTCGGTTTCAAATGCTTCAAAAAGATCGGGGTGTGCTTCATGATTTTTGAAACTGGACCCGTGAGGACCAAAATATTGCGCGTTTAAACTTCCGGTAACCTGCCATCCGGGAAGATAAAAATTACCAGCTCTGTCGTCACTGAATTGTATTTCCCAAACTGATTCTTCGTTATTTTCGGATTCATAAATGTTATCGCCTGCGGGTAGATCAACGAAAGAAGTATTGGAAAGCAATCCATGTATATAATCCATTCTGGATTTGGGTTCTTTGATTTCAACCAGTTTATAAACGCCCGAGTTCATTACCTGCTCAAAAGCCTGTAATCCAGTATTAAGATCTGCAATGTTCTCCGCTGATCCTTTCTGACCGTTTCTTACATAATAATAATAGTGTTTGTAAAGCATTGCTTTTCCTAACAAAGCGGCAGCAGCTCCACTTGTAATGCGCCCCAGATCATCTCCGGAATATGTTAAGCGTCCATTATCTTTGGCAAAAACCAGGTCTGCTTCAATAAGATCCCAGAATTGTTCGGGTTCTCCATTGCTAACAGCGACTGTAAGATCTTCAGGTACTGAGTTTTCGTCATAAAAAGGAGGGCGATTGAAAATGGTTACCAGGTAAAAGGAATAGGCGGCTCTCAGTGCCCTGGCCTGAGTAAGATATTCAATCCTCATATCATCTGTCATTCCTTCAATATCGCTGTTTTCATTCATTTTCTGAACAAAAACATTTGTTCTGTAAAACCCAAAATAAAGGGACCTCCAAACGTCATCCACACCACCACCACCAGCAGGATTAACGGCAGACAGCTGATCCATACCAGGAGTTTCAAAAAGGATTCGGTCCGACTGCGACCCAAATATAAACTGAAACTGCCTGCCAAAAGCCCCAGTTCCCATCAAAGGACCATATAAACTATTGAGTGCCAATAAAAAATCATCCTGGGTCTGATAAAAGTTTCCGTCGGTCAACTGATTCTTATTTTCTACCTCCAGAAAATCCTCGGAGCAGGAAAAGGGAAGGATCAGGAATAATGAAAATGCTATATAAACGATTATTTTTTTCATTGTTGTATTTTTTTTATGAATGTGAGAGATAAAACTTAATTTGTCAATTGCAAAATAAAACATGTTTTAACGAAAGAACTATCTCATTATATTTTATATTTTATCAAATTTCTAAGATCAAAGTAAAAACTTTGGTTTTTAATTATATATCTACCTGAATACCCCCGGTAAATGATCTGGGAATCGGGTAAGAACCATTATCGTTCCCAGGTCTTAGTGCATCGCCGCCCAATCTTATGGGCGCTTCCGGATCGCGCCCGGTATAATTGGTGATGGTTAGCAGATTGACAGCACTCACATATATTCTCGCCCTGTTCAAACCAAGGCTGCTGCTGATTCTTTCCGGTAGGGTGTATCCCAATTGCAAATCTTTGAGTCTCAAAAAAGATGCATTTTCCAGATACCACGTTGACGTTCTGTTGTTGAGGTTTGAATTGGCTGGATCAGCACGAATGAATTCATCAGAAGGTACCGGATTACCCTGCTCATCAGGAACTCCGTAATAGTTAAGGGCAAAATCGCGTAATTTGTTATGATCAATATCTTGCGAAGAAAATCCCTCAATATCTGCCCGCTGATGGTTATACACCTGATAATTCTGCATACCAAATAAAAATACGGAGAGATCAAATCCTTTATACATGGCTTCAAGATTGATACTATATGTAAAATCCGGAATTGCCTTTCCAATGATGGTTCGGTCATTATCATTGATAATACCGTCATTATTCAGGTCTTTAAACATCAGGTCACCGGGTTGAGGAATGCCACTGGCAGGTTCGGCATACTTATATTCGCCATTATCATCAAAATCTTCGGGAGTAATAATTCTTTCTGCCACATAACCGTAGAAACTTCCTATAGTATGACCAATTGTAGTAAGGTTATTACCAGCAATCAATTCACCAGGAAGATATTTCACTTCGTTCTTAACAGTGGTTAAATTGGCACCCACAGTATAGTGAAAATCGCCCTCTCTTTTCCGGTACAAACCATTAAACTCAAAACCTCTGTTTTGTATTTCACCTAAGTTCACCCAGGGATCACCAGTACCGGAAACCCTGCCATAAGTCTGGGGCATAGGTTTTTTGACCAGAAGATCATCTTGATTTTTGATGTAATAATCTACGTTAAATTGTATTTTGTCTGCCAAAAAGTTTAAGTCTATTCCCACGTTGAGCATTTCTGCTGCTTCCCACTTAATAGCAGGGTTACCAAAACTATGAATAACGTTGAGTGCAGGTACTAGTAACTGATCTTCGCCCAGTACCGGAGAAAAATTAGAAAACGGATCTATAACTGACTGGTACTGGAATTCTCCAATCTGTGAATTCCCGGTCATTCCCCATCCTGCACGCAATTTCAGCAAAGAAATATCATTTACATTTTGGAGAAAATCTTCGTTGAGTTTCCATGCCAGAGAAAGGGAAGGAAAAGTACCCCATCTGTTGGCAGGTCCAAACCTGGAATTACCATCGCGTCTGATACTGGCATTGAGCAGGTATTTTCCCTTAAAATCATATTGAACCCGACCCAAATAGGATTCAGAAGCAAAAATACCATATCCACCCCTTACCTGTCGGCCATCTTCCAAAGAAGCGCCAATGGTGTTTAGATTTTCATAAGGAAACCCATTGGCAATGGCTAATACATTGTTGCTTTCCCTTTTCCGTATATGTTGTACTGCTGTGGCTGTAATATTATGATTTCCGAAAGTTTCACTGAAAGTGACCTGGTTTTCGAGGGAAAGCATATATCCTTCATAGAAATCTTCCTCAAGGTCTGCCTGACTTTTACTTCTTACACCGGCATCATAGGCTGGCATCCAGTTTTTGGTTCTGGAAAAACTGGCATCTACCGAGGGGGTTGTTTTGAACGTAAGCCAACTAAAAGGTTTAATTTCAAGATAAACACTGGCTAATAAATTGGTATTATAAGATCTTATATCACCATATTCAGTGTGTGCACGGGGGTTGTGTTTATCATTTCCTCCTGTATTTCTAATTGATAAAGTATCCGAACCATCCGGCAAAATATATGTATAAGGAACTTGCGGTCCTTCAAATCCTTCTTTGTTGTCGGGGTTGTAAACCTTCATCAGCGGAGAGGCGACCAGGCTGTTTCCCCATCCAAACATTTGGGGTCTTTGTCTCATGGATCGGGTTACACTGAAGGATTCACCAATGGTAACATAATCCCCCAAATCAAAATCAGAATTGGCTCTTAAATTAATCCTTTCCGCTGAAGATCCCAGCGAGATACCATCTTCTGCGTAATAATTGGCAGAAATACTATAATTAGATGATTCGCCTCCACCCGAAATACGGATGTTGTGGTTTTGTGCCCATGCATTTCTAACGATCTGATCCTGCCAGTCGGTTCCGGTTTGCCATCCATCACCATAATACCACTCCCTGAATTCGTCTGTATAAGCTACCGGAGGTGTAAAAGTCTCACCAGGGTTGTTATCTTCATACTGTTTTTTGAGCACCTGATTGTAGAAATTTGCATATTCATCTGCATTCATCAACTCAAACTGTTTCGGCACCCTGTTGTAGGAGGCATAGCTCGAATAACTTACGCGGCTAGCACCAGGTTCCCCTCTTTTGGTTGTGATAATAATCACTCCGTTGGCACCATCGGCTCCATATATGGCAGCGGCAGAAGCATCTTTGAGTACCTGCACGCTTTCAATATCTGTAGGGTTTACTGAGTTCAGACTGCCGGTGATTACCCCGTCGATCACGTAAACAGGATTGGAAGATCTGTTTATGGACCCCACCCCACGAATCATGATCTGTGCATCTTGCCCGGGATTACCGGTTTGGGCTACCATTACGCCCGATGCACGTCCCTGAAGTGCCTGGGTAAAGTTGGAAGTAGGAATCCGGTTCATTTCTTCGGAAGTAACCACCGAGATGGATCCGGTAAGGTCGTTCTTTTTAGCAGTACCGTAGCCAATCACTACCATTTCCGATAGCATCTCAATGCTGGGCATCAGAGCAATGTTTACCTCTGTTCTGCCATCAAGGGCGATGGTCTCATCGAGATATCCCACGAAAGAGGCCACAAGTGTGGCATCCGGATCATCGATATTGAGGGTATAATTGCCATCTACATCAGATACAACTCCCGTTGAAGTACCTTCAATCTGTACCGTGGCACCCGGGAGTGGTTCACCGGTAGTTCCGTCTGTAATGGTACCACTTACTGTGGTTTGTGCATAGGATGCACCTGTGGTTAGTATCAAAAACAATACAACCAAAAGGGAATGAATTTTTTGAAAAATACTTTTCATGAATAAGTGTGTTTAGGTTAGTAATTAAATGGTTTTAAGGTCGTTAATGATGAATATTCAGTCTTTATATGAATGGTATAATTGTTTGTTTATGGTTTACAATTGTATTTGGTTTTTATTTTATTCAAACTTTTAAACATAGAAGCAGATAAAAATTATATGATTGATGTTACATATCTTCAATCAATGCTCTTAACCTTGATCTTTTTTGCGTAATATCTTCTGCTTCATTTATATATTTTAAGGCATTTTGTTTATCACCCATCTGATAATACACAAATGCATGAATGGCCAGATAGTCTGGATTTGTGGGTTGTTCAGCGATCAAAGCGCCTGATTTTCTCAGTCCTATCTCTGCAAAACCATTGGTGGCGTATATATTGGCCAATTCAAAGAGTTGTTGGTTTGCATCCACACTGTTGTTTTTCACCTTTTCAACCTTACGGGCAACTTGCAAAAAAAGGTTTCTCCAGTCTTTTTCTCTCTCTGATGCTTCATCCGTAGGCTGGCATCTTTTCATGATCCGGATAATTTCATCGGTTTTTTCCTCATCAAACAGCAGCATTGCTTGCTGAAACAAAGCAGTTGGATTGCACGGGTCACTTTTCAAAGATCTTTGTCTGTCCCAGTCTGCAATGAATTTTTCACCGTTTGTCATAAAAAACGTTCCCCGATTGGCATAAGCTTTAGCAGAATTTTGATTTCTCACCTTTTCATCAAAATCTTGGAGCGAATCTGCCATTTGCATTATTTCTCTCAAACCAGTATTTATTTCTTCATCGTCAACAAAAGGTAAAAAATCTTTTGCCAAATGAAATTGCATCTCTTCCTCCAGCGCAAAGAGAATGATCGACGGGTCTTTGGTGTCAAGAATGCGGTTTTCGGTATCTGCCAGATAACAATGTAAAACCGAAGAGGCATATCCGGAAATGATCATTCTGTTGAGATATTCGAATCTCACTTTTTGATGATTAGGGTGCTTGTGAAAAAGTGTTCCCATCTGAAGCAACATCTGAAAATTAGAAATTTCTTTGTTTTTGTGAGCCTCAATAAGAGAATCAACTTTTTCAGAAACGACCTCATCTGAATTACAGGACAACATAAAGAAAACCAGAAATACAAAAAACAATACAAAAAAAGTATTTACTTGAAAGAAATACTTTACAGACAGATTTGTTTTATTTCTATATACTTCCATTTCTGAAGTTTTACCTTTTGTACGTTTATTACAAGAATTGTGTTCTGTTATTAATCCAAAAATACTGATAAATATGCTGCTACCCGCTGATTACCTGTTTCGTTCCAGTGGTTATCTCCTTCTATGTAGCAAACTTTATTTACATAATGGGGATTTTCATGATTTATAAATACCGGAAAAAGGTTGATAAAACAGATGTTCTCTCTGTCGCAAAACTTTCTCCACTTCTCCACATAGTAATCAGTTGTATCGCCTTTCACTACTTGTGTTTGCCATGGATGTACACTCAACCGGAGCAGAATATTATTTTCATTACAAATTTGCTTTAACAGGGCAATATTCTCAAATCCATTTTCCAACCCCTTATCAGCAAGTTTTCTCAGGGAAGGATCATAAATCCACTCCCCTACTCCATGAAAATCGGGGTTTTGAAGCATACTCTCATCATCAAAATGATTGAAAAAATCTTTATACAATTCAATGGCATTGGGGTTAGGAAGTGCATCCACCTCTTCATTGAATCCTCTTAGTGTTTGTTGAAATTTATCAATTTCACGATTTTTAATGATATCGGATAAGGCATATATGACAAATGAATGATTTTTAGAAAAACGTGAGAAACGGTCGATGATTTTACTTTTGAACGTTTGCTTTTGCGGAATGAAATTTTCATAGGCAATTTCATTTTGCAGATCAGAAATGTCAACAATTACCCATATTTCATCCACTTTTAACCCCAGATTATTGATAAGATAATCCGCTTTCAAATGGTGTATTTTGGGACTGTAACTTACTGCTGAGGCATTTTGAGTATTTCGGTTTTTTTCTCTTCACCCATTTTCTGCAATCTACCTGTAAAAGTATATTCAAATAGGATACCTACTCCTTCTGAATGAGAATCACCCAAAATCAGAATCCGTTTTTTTTTTTGCTTCTTGTCCTTTTTCAAAGATACCTTCCTGGCAGAAGCATCTCTAAAACCAAGATTGTTTGTAGAAAAAGGATATATGATTGGACCCCACGCAGCTTTTGTTTCCACGTTTGGTTTCAATCCGTGGTGAAAATAAGGGTCTTTGATCCTGACAAACGAATAGTTTTCAGGAATAAGCCAAAAACCTAAAATAAAATCCAGTAGTATGAAAAGGGCAACAAAAACCAGAATAGTAATGAGTGCCAGTTTTGTTTCCTTTTTTGTTTTTTTTTTTCGGACAATGATTGAGAGACGTTTATTGAAAAAATAGAAACTTTTAGCAGAATTCAGATGGAAGATAAATAAAAAATACAAAAAACCTGATATACCTATTATTTATCAAATAAATAAAGAACGTTTTAAATCATCAGATTATTTTTTAAAAAAAAGGGGCTATCTGGCAAGACAGCCCCTTTGTAAAATGTGATCAATTAGTTTTTAATAACTTTAAAGGCATTGCGTTCACCGTTTATTCTAACGATGTAGATACCATTGTTTAGATCGTTGAGAGGCAGTTGACGTACATTTTGAGCTTCTTTTACTTTAGCACCCAAAACGTTGTAAACTTCGACCATAGAAGCTGCTTCAGAACCTCTTACGTGCAAAATACCATTGTAGACATATGCACCATTTTCCTGGCTAATAATCTCTGAAACATTCACATCTCCTACATATTCGCTGGAAATTGTAACATGCCCACTGTAATAATTGGAGGCATATCCATTGTTTTTGTCTGCTCCCCACCAGTACTCAACCTTATCATCGCCAACAGCTCCCCCTGACTTCACATCAAAAGCAAAGGTTGTACCTTCTGTAAGTGCTGTTCTGTCACCATCCAGATCTTCCGGATCATCGGGATAAGACAAGGCTCCATCAAAACTCATGACCATCACTGCTTTCAGTACGCCATCGGCAGCATTCCAGAAATGAGCTTGTTCGAGAAGATCAGCAAGTCCTTGCTGATTATCTCCCCAGCTACCTGTTAAACCAATAGATGCAGCATATTCAGTAACAGCTCCGCCAGTAAACAAAGCTTTACCACCACCCAATTCAACATAGCGACCATAAGCCATATTTTTTTGTGCCATGTCATCTGCAGCTACACCTGCATCAAAAGTAGGTTCGTGACGAACAGGGTCTTTGGGCTGTGCCATGATTTCAAAAGACCATGAGTCAGTGTCTATTTGCCCATTAAGGTCAGAGTAATGGAGCAGAACATACAATTTTTCACCATCGTGAACTGCTTTCCACTGCGCGCCAAAAGTATCTCCGTCGCCCAGGTCATAAAAATCGCCACCGCTGGTATTACCTGGTTTTGCAACCATTTCAGCATCTTCTAAAACATCCCAGGTAGCATCAAAATCATCCACAGTGGCAACAGGTGTCCAGTCATCGGGTGCTTTATAAACAGTATAAAATTCTCTGTCGTCATAAGGATTTTCATCATATCCTGTTACACCATCATATTCGGGTTCATCCCCCCAGCTTACCCAGTTAACACCCGTAAAAACCACATCAGATTCGCCAGGCAGGATTGTGACATGACCACTGTAATAATTGGAGGCATATCCATTGTTTTTGTCTGCTCCCCACCAATACTCAACCTTATCTTCGCCAACAGCTCCCCCTGACTTCACATCAAAAGCAAAGGTTGTACCTTCTGTAAGTGCTGTTCTGTCACCATCCAGATCTTCCGGATCATCGGGATAAGACAAGGCTCCATCAAAACTCATGACCATCACTGCTTTCAGTACGCCATCGGCAGCATTCCAGAAATGAGCTTGTTCGAGAAGATCAGCAAGTCCTTGCTGATTATCTCCCCAGCTACCTGTTAAACCAATAGATGCAGCATATTCAGTAACAGCTCCGCCAGTAAACAAAGCTTTACCACCACCCAATTCAACATAGCGACCATAAGCCATATTTTTTTGTGCCATGTCATCTGCAGCTACACCTGCATCAAAAGTAGGTTCGTGACGAACAGGGTCTTTGGGCTGTGCCATGATTTCAAAAGACCATGAGTCAGTGTCTATTTGCCCATTAAGGTCAGAGTAATGGAGCAGAACATACAATTTTTCACCATCGTGAACTGCTTTCCACTGCGCGCCAAAAGTATCTCCGTCGCCCAGGTCATAAAAATCGCCACCGCTGGTATTACCTGGTTTTGCAACCATTTCAGCATCTTCTAAAACATCCCAGGTAGCATCAAAATCATCCACAGTGGCAACAGGTGTCCAGTCATCGGGTGCTTTATAAACAGTATAAAATTCTCTGTCGTCATAAGGATTTTCATCATATCCTGTTACACCATCATATTCGGGTTCATCCCCCCAGCTTACCCAGTTAACACCGGTAAAGGTCACTTGTCCGTAAGTAAGGGCAGTAACCAGCATCATTACGAAAAGTAAAGTCAATTTTTTCATAAAAAAATAGGTTTTGGTTGATAAATAATTGAATTAAAATTGAATTGATTAAAAAAAAGAACGATTTACATGTATTCATAAAAAGTTTACCATTAGGTAAATATTATCAAAGTCTTAAAATCTCAATATATTTAATAATAACAACGAACAATCGTTTGCATCTAAATTTATAATGAATTCATGCATGCAAATTTAGTAAAACATTTGAACTGAGCAATCGTTTGCATGCATTTTTATAAAAAAAATCCATTTTTTTGCTTAATGAAAATTAAATACTGTAAATCAATGTATTGTGTTTTTTAATAAATCATGGTTGGATTTTCAATGTGTAAATGTAATGATTATTTTATAAATAACAAATTTTGTCTGAACTTTTTATTTACTTTCTGCGCCTTTTCATCTCCTTGCGCAAAAGGTTGATCTCTCGGCCTGTTTGTCCGCTAACAGAAGTATTTTCCTGTGCTCTTCTGATAAGATAGGGTATAGCAAGTTTCAACGGACCGTAAGGAAGATACTTGGCAACGTTGTATCCGTGGTATGCCAGATTATAACTGATATGATCGCTCATACCGGTCAATTGGCTAAAAAAAATACCTGGGGAATCGGATGGTATATGGAGTTCATTCATTTTTTTGATGGCTTTTTCGCAACTGGTCTCGTTGTGTGTACCAATACAAACGCTTATCTGATCTGCATTTTCAAGGCAAAAAATCATGGCATTATCAAATGCACTGTCAGTGTCATTTTTGTTGGGGTGCACCGGTGAAGCATAATTGTGTTTCTGAGCTCGTATTCTTTCTTTCTCCATATAGGCACCCCTTACCAGTTTAAAAGCAGGTTTGTAACCGTTCATTTTTGCTTTTTGGGTTTGCTCTTTTAAATAAAACAAGCGGTCGGTTCTGTACATCTGCAAAGTATTATAAACGATGGCGTTATTTTTATTATACATTTGCATCAATTTTTCGGTCATTTCATCAATTGCTCCTTGTATCCAGGTTTCTTCTGCATCAATCATTACCGGAAGATTATTATTGTAGGCTTCCCTGCAGATATCATCTGCCCGTTTAAAAACACGTTCCCATTCATCAGATTCGGCTTCGGTAAGAAACTCGTGAGCGTTAACCTTTTCCAGTAAAGAAGTACGTGCAATGCCTGAGAATTTGAATACTGCAAAAGCAATTCCCTTTTCAGATTTGCTTAACTGTATGGTCTCCAGGATTCTATTCCTGGTATTATCGAATTGTTCTTCAGATTCTATGCCTTCAGCGGCATAGTCGAGTACAACTTTTATTTTGCTTTCCTGAAATTTGTGAATAGCCCCCTTACACTCCTCAATGGTTTCTCCGCCACAAAAGTGATCGAAAATAGTAGGCTTTAATATCCATCTAAGGGATATGCCTGATTTTTGAAGTACTTGTATCATCCCGGCACCTGTTTTCACAAGACCGCTGCTTTTTACAAGGAAGAAAAGCCAGTATGATTTTTTGAGATGGGCATCGGATTTGTCTTTAAAAGCAATGCGCGTATCCCCGAAAGACAGCATGGTGGTGTTTTGATTTTAAAAGTTATATTGTAGAATAATAATTTTATAGTCGGATTAAAAAAATTACTGAATTACATAAAAACACATTGAATATTTAAATCATGGGTGCTTTGCTGAAAAATCATGTTTTTTGACAATGAATTATCTTGCTTATGATTAGAATAGAAAAGCTTCTATAAATCTTCAATCATTTTGGTAATACGTATAATTAATTTTGAAAAAATACATCCAACATGTTCAGTTTAAATCTATTTGTCTTTATGCATAAGTCCCAAAGGATCAATAAAAGATGAAAATAGTGAGGAATCTTCATCTGAATCCTCTGGTGGGAAAACACTCAGAACGGGCATTTCTGCTTTATCAATGATGTTCTCTGCATCATTTTTTCCTGGCATATCGCTTTTTTTATCTTTGTTAATGGCAATCATCACCAGGTCAGCATCAACATTTTCTGCATATTCAAGGACTTCATCTTCTATAGCCGAACCTGGTTTGATCAATACCTCGGTATGCACTTTTACTCCCTGTTTGGTGATGTAGTCGTTCAGATTTTTGAGTAATGCCTCTTTGTTGATCTTATAAACAGCGCTGGTAGAACGGATCACGCCAATTACATGAATTACAGAATCGAAATATTTGGCAAAACGGATGGCTTCATTGACTTTCTGAGTGCTTTCATAACTAAAATCTACCGGCACTACAATGTTGTTGTATCCCACATGATGATGCTTTTTCTTTACCACCAGCACCGGTACTTGTGAGCTCAAAATCACCTTATAAAAGTAGCTACCCCAAAGGTGCTGCAGTCCTTTTTTGCCATGAATTCCCATCAGAATAAATTCTGCTTTGATCTCATTGGCAACTTGGCTTATTTTGTCGAAAATCGTACCTTCTTCCAGGCGCACAGAAACTTCCAACCCGGATCTCTCGTGGGTGAAATTTGCTACTTTTTTCAGGTGGTTCAATGCCTTTTTTTTATCCTCTTCAGACATTTTTTTATTGATTATGTGCAAAAGGCAGATTTTATGCTTAAATAAATTGGCTATTTCAATGGCATGGTCGATAGCACAGTCTGCTACTGAGGTAAAATCTGTGGGTACCAGCAAAGTATCTCTATCTGAATGGTTCATCTTAATATTTTTTAGAATTGAAAAACTTTTCATTAAACAATGTAGTCTGAAAACCTGCAATTTACTTTTAAATCTTATAAATATCCGGTATCAACAATACAAAATTAGTATTTTCGACAGATATATGAGGGCAAGAAAGCAAAAATTGACTGTCTTTTTAAGATATTTGGCCAGTGTTTTGTTCATTAAAAAAGTCAAATAAAAAACTCTTTGATCTTTTATGTGAAGGATAGTGAAAGACCTATATAAATCGAAAGTTAGAAGTGTGCAATTCTTTTGAATGAATAAGCAAAAGAATCACGAGGGATTTACAATAAACAATGGTACACGAGGATTTTCTATTAGTTTTCCTGTTTTTTCGGCAGGTACAAAACCGTTTCCATTGTTGTTTTCACCTTTTATAGAGAGCATAATGGGCTCGGCCCTGGTGTGAGTGGCATATTCAAGGATTTTTTGGTTGAAGTTGGTGGCATTATCCTGCAAAATAACATTCCGGTATCGTAATCCATTCTTCTTTATTTGTGTAATAATTTTTTCTATTTTCCGCATGATCGCAATTTTCCTGAAGAAAGAGAGATCGCCCAATACCGATACAAGATGTATGGTGCTGTTGTATTTTTTTGCCAGTTCAAGGGTTTTTTCAACCAGAAAATCCATTTTCACATCAGGATCGAAAGGCAAAAGAATACTTTCGAAAGAATTGTATTCATAGGCTTCATTGACAAGGATAACCGGAACATTGCTACCCAGAATCACCCTCACGGCAAAGCTACCGATCAGAAACTGAATACCACTAACCCCATGCACTCCCATCACAACAATTTGAGCACCAATATTTTCTGCAGTTTTCCCAATGGAGTGAAATATGTTTCCTTCCACAACCTTAGGTATAATGCGTGTGTCTAAGATCTTTTCGTATTTTTCACACCAGGCGCTAAGGTTTTCCTTTGCTTTGTTGGCAAATTCAAGGTTTTTTTCATCGTCAAAAATGTTGTCAACCACATGCAATGCATGAATCACACCAGAATTTCTTCTGATCAACTCACCAGCATACCTCATGGCGTAAACAGATTTCTCTGTAAAATCAACCGGCACCAGAACAGATGTGATATAACTGTATTGCATTTGGGAATAATTGAAAACAAGTGTTTATTAAAATTCGACAAAACAACAAATTTAATCTTTTAAGGGGGTGTAAATGTAATGCTTTTTTGAAAATATTCAAAAGAAAAACTTTTTTTGAAAAAATTGCCTCTTGCTTTTTCACCCTTTTTGTAAAACTATTTACCCGAATAGATTACGCCAATACAGTCAGTTGTCCAATCTACAATGATTGATATAAAATCTACTGGAATTGATGAAATCAGGGATTTTTAGAATGTAAATGCCCCTATTCAAAACAAGCATAGCGCAGAAATATAACAAAAATCAGAGAGAAACACTAAATATTGTAAAACAACGGGGCGCCGGGACCAATCGGGATTTCTGCAAGTATCCAGAGTATCAAAAGTATCAGCCATGTGATCAGAAAAACAAGGGTATAGGGCAACATGGTGGCAATGATGGTTCCTATACCGGCATTTTTATCATACCTTTCAATAAATGCAACGATCATGGCAAAATAAGACATCATGGGAGCAATCACATTGGTAACACTATCTCCAACCCTGTAGGCAAGTTGTGTGAATTCCGGCGAATATCCCAAAATCATGAACATCGGAATAAAAACAGGTGCAAGAATGGCCCACTTGGCACTGGCACTGCCAATAACAAGGTTAATAAAGGCAGCTATGAGCACCAGGGCAATCATAAGAGGAATACGGCCCAAACCCAGACTACCAATCAGGTTGGCACCATTGATGGCAAATATCAACCCCAGGTTGGTCCAGTTGAAATAAGCCACAAACTGTGCCGCAAAAAACACCAAAACAATATAAGTTCCGAGTGTAGACATAGATTTGCCCATGCCATTGATAACATCTTCACTGCCTTTTAAAGTTTTTGCTCCAATACCATATATAATACCCAAAATACCTGCTACCAAAAATATAATGGCTACAATGCCACTCATAAAAGGAGACCTTAGCAGCCCTCCTGTTTCCGGATCGCGCAAAAACCCGGAACCGGGAACATTTGCCCAAAAACCACTTTCGATGGGCATCATGCTCCAGGCAATAAGGATCACAATCACGATAAAACCCACGAGGGTGAATTTCATTCCTCTTTTCTCATTGTCATCGAGTTTTTTGATCTCTTCTGCTTCAGCATCTCCCTGGTAATTGCCCAGGCGCGGCACAATAATTTTTTCAGTTACCCATGTACCAACAAAGGCAATAAAAAAAGTAGATACAAACATAAAATAATAATTTGCTGCGGGATTGACCGTATAGGTTGTATCTACAATACGGGCAGCTTCTTCAGATAACCCTGCCAGCAAGGGATCGATGGTACCCAGCAAAAGGTTGGCTGAATAACCGCCTGAAACACCTGCAAAAGCAGCTGCAATTCCCGCGATGGGATTTCTGCCAATGGCCAGAAAGATCATCCCACCCAAAGGTACTAGCACCACATACCCTACCTCACTGGCTGTATTGGATAAAATACCCGCAAAAACAATGGCAAAGGTTAAAAACCGTTTGGGTGCACTCAAAACAAGTAATCTCAAACCTGTTGACATTAATCCACTGGATTCGGCAATGCCTATGCCCAAAAGTGCGACCAATACAGTTCCCAATGGAGCAAAAGAGGTAAAATTGGTGACCATGTTTTTCATGATCATATGCAACCCTTCACGAGTGAGCAGGTTAAAAGCTTCTACGGTTTCACCGGTTCCGGGGTGTGTGGCAGATACATTAAAAAATGAAACAATGCCGCTCAATACAATGATCCCTAAAGCAAAATAGGCAAACAATGCACCAGGATGCGGAAGCTTATTTCCTACCCTTTCAATGCCACCTAATAAACCAGAAATAAAATTGTTGTTATTACCCTTCATTTATGTATATTTTGGTAATTGAAAAATTTCACAGACCACCTTTGGGTGCTAACCTGATTAGAATCTTCCGGATATAATCACTTGCTTTGGAGATATTCCGGAATAGAATTATGACCAGGCAGTTGTTTTGAAGCAAAATGAGGCAAAAATAGTTTTTTTTTGTCACTATTCAGGAATGGGTTGATTCTTTTTTGGCGGTTTTTATATGAAAAAGTAAAATTTTGTTGGAAAGTTATTACCCGATTTTATGCAAAGAACCAATGAACCGAACCATGACAATACTATTGACAAACAAATGCATGATCAGATTTCGCAGCATGGCAGAGTATGAAGTAAGCGTATTTATGGCGAGCAAAAAAACAAAATGAAAAACGCTGCATGTTTTATTGAAAAAACTTTCCTTCAGCTACTTTATATAATATTTTCCCTGCCAAAGATCTTTTATGGCAAGTTGCTGCTCTATCAACCTGATCATTTCATCGCTTCTTATACCTTTCCAGCTGGTTCGCAAATTGTAACCCGGGGGTACTTCACCAGCCAGGCGTTCAATGGAGATATCAGGTCGGAGTCTGGCAATAAATTCTGCCATGAGATCTGCATATTCAGCAGGTTCAAAAAAATAAAATTGCCCGGGATTGCTCTGAAAATCCTTTGCCATAGCAGTATCGCTTACGATTTGTAGCTGGTGAAATTTAACGGAGTTTACAGGTAATTTCGAAATGATCTCACTTTGCTGAAGTATCTGTTCTTTTGATTCGCCGGGTAACCCTATGATCATATGAATTCCGGTATGAATTCCCCTGAGGGCGGTTTGCTCAATTGCCCTGACCGAATCTTGAAAGGTATGCCCCCGGTTGATTCTTAACAAAGTATCTTCATAACACGACTCAACGCCATACTCAATATTTACAATGTATTTTTTGCTAAGTTCTGCCAAAAAGTTGAGTTTTTCATCATCGATACAATCAGGTCGTGTGCCCACAGATATCCCTGAAACAGAAGGGTGTGCAAGTGCCTCATAATACCGTTGGATGAGGATAGGTAAAGTATCATAGGTATTGGAATAGGATTGAAAATAGGCAATAAAAAGTTTTGCTTTTTTGTATCTTTTGCGTATAAATCTCAGTCCTTTTTCTATTTGTTCCCTGATATCATGGTCATCATGGCAGTAAGAAGGGCTAAATCCCTGATTATTGCAAAAAGAGCATCCACCCGACCCTTTACTTCCATCACGGTTCGGACATGTAAATCCGGCATTCACACTTACTTTCTGTATGCGGCTTCCATACTTTCTTTTGCAATAATCAGTAAAAGAGAAAAAGCGCCGGTTGTTGCCCCATAAATAAGTCATACAGTAAAAATTTTGATGCAAAAATAGGATTAATATTTCCAATAACAGTTGTTTTTTCTCATCTTGGAAAATATCTCTGTTCATGAAGATGTAATTGCTTTTAGGGCAGTGTTTTAAACGTTAATTTTGTGCTTATGTCTAAAAATGCTACATTTGCAGGCACTAATCCCTAACCCAATTGCATGCACTTTTTAGATATTCTCATCTTTACCCTTTACATGTTGGCAGTAATAGGAATCGGAGTATGGTTTCTTTTGAAAAATACAGGTGTTGACGATTATTATGTAGGAGGCAGAAAGATTGGAAGCTGGCATATTGGTCTGTCAGTAGTGGCAACAGATGTTGGAGGGGGCTTTTCAATAGGACTGGGCGGATTGGGTTTTGTGATGGGTCTGTCGGGTTCATGGATGTTGTTTACCGGCCTTGTAGGTGCCTGGCTCAGCGCAGTATTATTAATTCCACGGGTAAAATCCATTGAGAAGTTTAAGAAGTTTTATACTTTCCCCCAAATGCTGGGGCATTTTTATTCACCCCGTGTTGCATTGCTGGCGGGAGTCATTTCCGGAATAGGTTATTTAGGATTTACCAGTTCACAAATACTTGCAGGGGCAAAGCTGGCATCGGCAACGTTTATTGAACTCGATATGCAAATGGCACTGATCATCATGGGTGCTATTGTTATTGTGTATACAGCCATGGGAGGAATAAAAGCAGTAATCTATACAGATACCATACAATGGATCATACTCATGGCAGGATTGATCTTTATCGGAATTCCCATTTCCTATATAAGTGTTGGTGGATATAGTGAAATCAGCAAGGTTCTGCCTCCTGAATTTTTCACATTGAGCAATATTTCATGGCAACAAATTGTAAACTGGGCTGTTACAATTATACCCATTTGGTTTGTTGGTATGACCTTATACCAGCGGATTTATGCCTCCCGAAACAAGAAGCAGGCACAAAAAGCTTGGTTGGTTGCCGGTTTGTTTGAATATCCAATTATGGCTTTCATGGGGATATTATTAGGATTGCTTGCACGGGTTGCATTTGAGCAGGGATTATTTGGTTACCTGGGCTTCTCTGCAAATTCAGAACCGGATATTGAAATGGGACTGCCTATGCTCTTGCGAACGGTATTGCCCGTTGGTTTGATGGGTTTGATGATGGCTGCTTATTTTTCAGCAATTATGTCAACCGCAGATAGTTGCCTGATGGCATCGTCAGGAAATTTTCTTACAGATCTGTTGGGTAACTGGATAAAAATGCCATCAACAAACAGGGGGTTTCTACTCCTTTCACAACTGATCACCCTTCTGCTGGGTACCTTGGCCTTACTTCTGGCAACTGTTATGCCTAATGTACTGGAACTTATGCTTTATTCGTATGCTTTTATGGTATCTGGTTTATTTGTTCCTGTAATGGCAGCATTGTTTGTCAAAAAGGCAAGCGCAACAGCAGCATTTTGGGCGATGCTTTTAGGAGGCTCTACTACCATATCACTTATCATCCTTGATCTGAAACTACCTTTAGATTTGGATGCCAATATTTTCGGAATCACCCTATCTTTTGTCACTTTTCTGGTGTTTCAGCAGACAAGAAACATCCAGAATAGAAAAACACATTTATAAACAAATTTTTAAAAACTTTATTTTATGGAATATTCATTTTATACACCTCAGGATGAGGTAAGTGAAAATAAAAAAAAAGAAGTTGCAGATTTTTTATTTGAACATCTTGATCAGTTTGGGGATGATCATGCTTCGATTATGAATTGCATCAATTTTGCCCTTGATGAAGAAAAAAAATTTGGCGGTTTTATTCTTGAAGCGGTTGATAAGGGACAAATTGTAGGTGCAGTGGTGATCAATAAAACCGGAATGGAAGGATATATTCCGGAAAACATACTCGTATACATTGCTGTGCACAAAGACTACAGAGGGAAAGGACTTGGTAAAGAATTAATGCTAAAGACCTTTGATAAAGCAGAGGGAAATATCAAATTACATGTTGAACATGACAATCCGGCACGTTTCCTTTATCAGAAATTGGGTTTTACCAATAAATATATGGAAATGAGGCTCAACCGATAAAAGAAACCATTATGGCTGAGATAACGATCAGTAGCAAAAAACTCCGACACAATTTTAACTTTCTG